>CAZUDD010000122.1:0-4824 GCA_964619665.1 uncultured Desulfurococcaceae archaeon
GTTGAGCAATATGTGTCATTTACAATATTCTTGATAGTAATGACATGAACAGCTATTCCATACCTACCTAGACCCTTTAGCTAAGGTCTGCATGTTTAGCCAGTTATCACTCCTAGGTGTAAGAGACCAAGATCTGCAAAAATAAAAAGTTTAAATTTCCCGATAAGAGTGGGGGTGCAAAATGAGCGCGAACAAAGAACCTTCCTATATAGAGCGTGTTCAAGTGCTTGCGTTAGCTTGGGCTATTATTGCCATAGGCTTTGACGTATTTTTACAAGGCTGTGAACTGGCACTTCAGGTAATGTCACCATATATGCGCTTTATAGTACAGTTCATTGTATCAATTCTCCTCATAATACTGGGGGTCAAGGTTATAGCACTTGGTGCGCGCCTCATTAGGACCTCGATATCTAAATGAGCTTATATTCAGACAGGGTTCCTCGTTCTTCACTCTGTTTTTGACATCAAGGAATAGAATCCTACAGATAAAATTATGATGATTATGAGCGCCCCAATCCATGAAGCAGCAATTGCTTCTAATGAACGTTGTGCTTCTATAAGAACGGATCTCAACGTGTATCCTAGGAAAAACATGAACATAGGTGCACCTACAATAATGCCTAAGGCGACATTTCTTGTCACATCAGCTATTATAAGGATGAGTGCTACTGCTAGACCCATGAATAGCACTATATGCCATGTTTCTAGAGAGACCAAATCTGGTATCAGCAATCCGATAATTCCCGGGACTATAAATAGCGACAAAAATTTCTTCTCCACTGCAGAGCCCATTTCATGGTAAGTTTTAAGTTAGTAATAACTGCTGTACTCAATGCCGTTTATACTTATCACTGCATTCAAATGTAATCACAATTTACACAAAACATTCATATGCTAGGCTTGTACTACGGACAATGCTATCTGCTTGGAGTCCTCAAAATCAGGGTTATCAATGTTTAAGAATGGAACTGTATAACATACCGTCATGAACACTGAGTGTGAATCTAACACATTGTACTATTTGTAGTTGTTAAGGGCCTTGGAGCTTAGTGCAATGAACTTCCATATATTTTAACAAAGTTAACCCGGAAAAGGGAGAAGGCCATGTCGATCAAGACAAAATTCGTAGAGATGTACATGAAGAAGTCGTAGAGGAGCCAGAGATCACAACGTTATTGGTAGACAGCTAATGAGTATCACTTTAAGTTTAATGGAATTTTAATACTCTTTATAGTACTTTACTTGGGATTGAGTTCTCTATGGGAATTGTAGTAAAATATGGTGCTGGTTAATTTGCATAGCTATGTACATCTATCATATCTATGAAATCTCAATAGAGATGCATTTGAGAAACTTGCAGAGGTACTTAATGTACCGCAAAGCCTCGTAGACAAGCTATATCTCTATACAAGTGGTAATCCGCGTGCACTGATAGATATAGCTGCATTGAGATGGGATATCGATAGATGGTCGGAGATGATATATAGAGAACGGGTTTTACCATTCAAATACGAAAAGGCGTTTGTTCAACATATCGATGATTTGAGAAAGATAGTTGAAGATCCAGATAACGCTATGTATATAGATCCTGAACTCAGGAAACTCTTGATAGAGAAGAACATGATTATGTATCTAGGCTATCCACTAACACCAAGTACAAGACCTAATCCAGATAAAGAGCTTGGTATAGGAGAAGTCTTTGCATGGCAACTCAATGTATATCGAATCCTAGTAAAAGATAGAATTCTAGAACAGCTGTAATCAGCAGTAGAATACATCAACGTTACTAAATTGAGCATAAGAAATGATATGAAGAAGTAGAATCTCTGGGCTTAAAATATAAAGTTCTTGTAGTCTAGAGCTCATATATGGTGAATCAGCTACATGGGTATAGATACTGATACGAAAGAACTGAAGAGTATCATGTTAAAGCTTTTAGAAGAAGATGAAGAATTTCGTCTAGTAGTTGCTGCTAAACTAGGTATAATAGAGATTTTGAATGAGTTAAAGAGACTTAGAGAAGATTTTAATAGGTATGTCGAAGAATCGAATAAGAGATTCGAAGCTATAGAAAAGAGATTTGAAGTTATAGAGAAAAGATTTGAAGCCATAGAAAAACGATTAGAAGAACATGATAGAAAATTCAATGCTATTCTCGAGGAGATCAAGAATATCTGGAAAGTTTTAACTGAGCATAATCGTCGTCTTTCTAATGTAGAGGATATGGTTGGAGTTTTAGCAGAGAGTACATATGCAAAGTTTACACTAGATATGATTATGCATGAATGTTCAGTTAGTGGTGATAAAGTAGTTTCATGGCAGAGAAATGCTAGAATTGATGGTGAGGATATAGATCTACTCGTAGTTACGGAAAAGAAAGTGTTTATAATAGAGGTAAAGGTTAGGCCTAGACATAGTGATGTGGGTAAGCTTATTGCTAAAGCTGATATAGCTAGGAATAGATTTCGAGATAAACAGGTTATTCCTATACTTACTGGAGCTAGAATTGGAAGAGAAGTTATGTCGTATGCACTTGATAAGGGAGTTCATGTATATAGTTGGTAACGATATATTCAACTAGTTCTTTCTTCTTGTAGAGTTATGTGGGTGTATCTATGGGTAGAGTTGTTGTTGGTTCTGATGATGTTTATCCTCTTGCTAGATTTGTTGTTGATTATTTGAAGTCTAAGGGTTTTGAGGTTATTGTTGTTGGTGCTCTTAAAACTGGTAGCTACTATCCATGGCCTGATGTTGGTTTTGAGGTTGGTGAAGCTGTTTCTCGTGGTGAAGCTACTTTCGGTATCGCTATATGTTATACAGGTACTGGTGTTTCTATAGCTGCTAACAAGGTTAAGGGTGTTAGAGCAGCTCTATGCATAGATGCTTTTACTGCTCGTGCAGCAAGACTATGGAACGATACTATGGAACGATGCAAATGTCTTGGTGTTGAGTGCTAGGTTAACAACAACTGATCTAGCTAAAGAAATCATAGATGCTTGGTTATCAGTGACAGAACCAGAAGAAGATGAAAAACCAAACATTAGGAAAATCGTTGAACACGAAGAAAGATCATGAAGTTGAAGATATATCTAGCTCAAGAAAACTATGTAATCTGGTAGACACTATGAAGCGCTTTGGCAAACTCATTCCGTGGAGTGTTGAATATAAAAGGATAAAGAAGCACTTTGGTAAATTCGTTAAGTTGAGGAAATAGACATGGGTGTTAGGATTCCAATCGAGATTAAGAAGAATAATAAGATAGTTAAAACAAGTGCTCTAGCCAACACAGGTTATGAAACTGATGAACCTGAAATCCATATCCCCATAGCATTAGCGAGAAAGACATCTCTTACTTTTGAAGCATTGAAAAGCGAGAGGTATCGAGTTGTTGGTACAGAGATAACGACTTATACTCTAGGATATGTAGAAGTTCGATTAGCTATAGAAAAGGGATCTTGAGTTAAAGCAAAAGCTGATAGTGTTCCAGGAGAATATGAAGTTCTATTAAATGATGCGCAAATCGAAGCTCTTAATATCGAGATCGTAAAGCCGCGTTCTGGACTATGGAGATTAAAAGGTGAAGAAATTCTTAGAGAAAGTGTTGAGCCAAAGTACTGGATAGAGCAGTCATGGAGAAGCCATCTACACCAATTCATCGATTCTCTCGCTAACTACTCGATGTGAGAACATGCCTATCTATTTTGTTGAAATGTAGATTCCTAGAAATGGAATGGAGAAGAAGTGTCTTGAGATAGTGAAGAGAGTTCTAGAGTATATTAGGAGTCATAGAGATGAGTTTAAGGAGAGAAAGTCTTTAAGGATATTCCGTGTTTTTGTAGGTGATAAACCATGGTTTATAGAGCTTCATGAATACGATGATTTGAAGTCTATGAAGGAACTAGATAGAAAACTTAGTTGAGGATAAACAGTATATGGAGCTAATCAAGGAATGGAAGGAGTGTATAGATCTACGAGAAGTAAAGACGTTTATTCTATTTGATGTGTTTAGAGAGTTATGGATTGAATAGATGTATAGGATAAGGGTCAGTTCATTAACATTCGAATACTTTAACTCCTTTGTACTCTGCAAAATCTTTTAACAAGTGGATTCCATTCAGTACCTGCTAATGCAGCTACTACCTGTTTTCCATTCTCAATACTTGTCTTTATCGATTCTAGTACTCTACGTGAATACTCATTGGAATGAGATTCAACTAATTGTCTAAGTCTATTTAGATCAGATACTACACCAGCTTTAGCTGCAATACCACCTACATCTTCAAGTAGGTCTTAGCTTTACATCAACTACATACACATTTCTATCTGTGATAACCACTAAATCTATTGTTTCTCTACCTCCACCATCAATAGCTACTCTTCTATAGATATCAACAATATTTTCATTGAGAATTCTAGGGATAAACTCTAGTACATGAAGCATACATGCATTCTTAAAACTAAGCTGACTATATAGACTAATTGATTCGAGAGATCTCTGTATACATGCAATACCATTATCTAGACCTCTAGAGATATTCAAAATCTCTTTCTGTATAGCATCATGAACTCCATTGATTCTCGATATAGCATCATCTAGAAGTTTCTTCACCTCCTCACGATCGCTATGAAGAGAAGATATAGATGATTCAAGCTTACTCAACCTATCCTCGATCAACTATCTAACTTCACTAAACCTATTAGCCAAATCTCTAATCCGCTCTTCAGTACGCTCAACTATACTATTAAGATGTTCTCTCAACGCAGAAACTCTATCCTCAAAACTCTTAGCAATAACCTCAATACTTCTGACCATATCTCCTAGTC
>CAZUDD010000123.1:0-4812 GCA_964619665.1 uncultured Desulfurococcaceae archaeon
GTATTGGATGTCATGAAACTGAGAGGATTCATCTAGTTCAGCTCGTATTGATGTAAGGACCAAGGTCTCATGTCTATACAGATCTTAGTAATATTTTCATCATATCTATTCTCGCTAATCTCAATGGCTATAGACCTGATAACGCTAATCCTCTCCAACCTCAACATAGTCCACAAGTATTACATCTATAGCAGTTACCTACGCTTTCTGTGTATGTATGTTACACTTCGTTGAGAAATACTGTTATCAACTAGTTCGAGGGGTACACAGAATACGAAACACATTTCGCTCTACTGTTAACAGTTCCTCGATTAAATATATCTGTTCAACTAGTCTATGAACTAAATATGGATTGTTCAGCCCACACCCCAGCTCATCAGTTCTCAGTTCCTCGGGGCTTTCATCATCTATATGTGTAGAGCTCTATAGCTAATTATAGTTGTTATGCCTTGAGGTAGTGTTGCGAGATCTATTTCATCTAGTATTTCTTTGAGTTGAACTGTATCTAGTGTTTTTGGTTCTCCGTTCTCAACTGCTTTTAATAGCTCGGATATCGTTTCTCTAAGTACATTTGGGTTTATAATGACTATCTTTGCATTATCGATACCTGTTACTCCATTACGAGATACTACTATGGGTGTTGATGTAGCTAGTAGTCTAGATATAGTTGTTTTTCCATCCGAGTACAGTGTACCTATACATGAGTTCTCTACATACATACTTGAGGTGCTGTAGAGCGATACTCCAACAAAACTATTCTTAATGGATATCTCATGACCTATAATGGATTTAGAGATAACAGTGTTCTCAATACTAATGCTATGACCTTCAATACATCCAGAGATAGCTATGGATATACTGTTGCTACAACCTTTAATAGATATCTCTTCACCACCAATATCGCCATAAACAATAATTGGTTTATCACTACAAACAATCTCTATCTTTTTACCAATAACGTTACCTCTAACAATAGATCCAGAGTAAATACCTATTTCTTCACCAACAATAGATTTAGGATAATAGGAGTTCACAGTAATTCTATTCATTTCCTAGAAACCCTCAACTTCCTGAATAGATTAATAAACTTTGTAATAGGTATGAACTTAAGACTTGGTTTAAGAACAAAATACTCGATATAGATTCTCTCTAATCCACGAAATCTCTCCTTAGCTTTTAGACGAAGAGCTTTGAGTAGATTACCATCGATATGTTTTTCCTTTGAGTATCTATCTACGATAGATCTATGTATACTCTTCATAGAGTCTATATCGAGATACCTATCTATAGAAGTGAAAACTCTTTTCGATCTATACTCAATGAATAGTCCATAGATATAAGCATTGGAATCTCCATCAACACCCTCGATACCAATACTATAGCTCCTTAAAACACTATCAATATTCTTTGTATTGTTTATCAAAGAACCGAGTTTTGATCTAAACTCCTGTACAAGTTCATAGAAACTCTTTTCTCTACTATGTATATCTCTAACAATTGACTCCATAGATGCATCTATACGACGAGTATTCTCAGTCAATTCACTTAATAGTTTTTGAAGATTTTTGAATAGTTCAACTCTAGTTAGTCTAGATCTAAGGAAATTCATTGAATCTAAATAGATATTCTTCAACTCATTCTCTACAGCATTAACTAAATCTCTAAGCTTATCCGATATACACTGAACAATTCTCTGAACGACATCTATAGATCTATACAAAGCTGTTTTTGATTCAAGTGTAAAACTCTCAACAAATGTTCTAGGACTTAAACTTAGCTTAGCTAAGATCTTTCTTAAATACTCAACAATTTCATAGACATTCTCTCTCATGTTATACACCACGAAGAATTCTCTCAACAATTCTAGATTGGATAAAGTTTCTAGATCTCATATCTTTGACTAGATCTACAAGATCAAGTTCTTTAAAGATCTTTAGAACCTCGATATACCTATCAATCAATGGTATGGGCAGCGTATCTAGAGGTAGTAGACGATCTGAATAAATCTCGAATATTCTTAGTGTTGAATGCCAATACCTATCTAGTTCATCTCTAAGACTATCGAGAACTTCATGAATTTGTTTTGTGTGTTGTGATGAAGCTCTCTTCCACTTCTTAATAATATCATGTTTTAGCTTTAGGATTTTAGCAAATTTTGATGCTATTGCAAGCCCACTTTTTGAACGACTTTCAAGATCTGCTACACGAAGTTCAATAGATAGTAATCCATTTAAGAGCTCAGTATATGTTGATGCTAATAAGCTGAGATAGTTCGATACAAGTACCTCTCTACGCTTAACAATATCCTGGAATAGAGAAGAGGATTCTTTGAGTATATCGAGTACATACTCAATCCATGACTTCTCAATCTCTATGGATAGTGCTGCTGTTTTGAATATATCTATGTTCTCTATATCGATTGAGAATCCACATTTAGGACATATAGCTCTATCTCCATATACATTCATTTTGGATACTCCATAAATCCCTTCTCTATATAGACACTGTGGACAGAGGATAACTTCGAGATCTCTACTACTAGACTTAATGTTGTTGAAATATTCTCGAATATTCCTCAATATCAAGTCGAGGAATTCTTTGTAGTGCGTATAGCTGGTATCGATCAACTCATTGAAACTATACAGCCTATTCAGATCTATACCTATTATCTTTTCAACAACATCATTTAGACTATTTACAACAGTATCTACGTTGTTGAACTCTATAACATCTATCTTCTCATTATCGCTAATACTATCTATTACAGCTCTATCAATACCTTTTCTAGGCTTGAATAGATAGAGATCTACAGTGTATCTAGATCCAATAACATTGTCAACTATATCAACAGCTCTCTGAATACTATCAAAAAGCTTAACTTCGATATCAGAAAACGGTGTACCACTAGATCCAATACTCTTTGAGATTTTGTGTGAATGTAGCTCTGATAACTGTATAGCATTTGTATGGACTTCATCTACAGTTGACTCTAGGGTTTTGATCATTGTTACGGAATACAGTGTTATACTTATTGGCTTAACATTTTTACCTAGATCAGCTACTAGATACCTATCTCTATATCTCTTGATATAGATTGGGTATACAAAGTGTTTCAATGATTTTATACCTGAGAACATATACTGAGCTACAATAGCTGCTAATATTATGAGTGTTATCGATGTCATTGGCAGTACTAGTCTAGGTGTATAGACTAGGCATAGTATTGTAGTGACTGTGAATGCTATTAGTAGTCCTAGTAATACAAGGAATACTCTGTAACCATGAATACTCTCTCTATAGATCCAATCGATAGCTTCTCTCAATACATCATCTCTTGATCCTAGTATTTTCTGTCTATTCAAGGATATCAACACTTAGACTATGTCTCTACTACAATAATGCTGTATCTAGACTATCTTATATTTGGTACTAGACTTAACTCTTATTATATCGAAAAGCCATAGAAGTTGTTGGTGTTGTATTTGTCTGAAGCATTTCTAGGTCATGTAAAAGAGTTTCTGCCTAGACTAGCTAGAATTGAGATTAGTCCCGATGAGGATGTCGCTATGGTTGATCTAGTCTATACTGAGACTCACAGTGTCCACTTGGTCTATATGCCACCAGGTAAAAAGATTAGAGCTCATCTCCATAGAGAAAGAGATGAATTCTACGTAATTCTACAGGGTAAAGCTAGGATTAGACTTGGTCAAGATGAGTATTCTGTTGGTGAAAACTATGTTGTTTATGTACCTAGAGGAACTGTTCACTCTGTTGAGAGTATAGGTCATGAACCATTGATACTCATATTCATATCATCGCCGAAGTATGATCCGAAAAGAGATAGAAAATATGTTGAGTAAAAAGTTGTTTTGTTGAACACTACTTTCTCTCTATAGCCTCTCTTAACTCCTTTATTCTCTCCTCAACTCTTTTCAGTTCTTCTTCTAAGAATTTCTTGTATTCTTCAAGCATTGATAGTTCTTCTTCTGGTGTCATTGGTGGTGGAGGTGGTGGCGGTAGATAGACTATGATTGGAGGATAGGGTGGGTATGGATATGGTGGATACTGAGGTTGTTGCGGTTGTTGTGGCTGTTGAGGTTGCTGTTGTTGTGGTGGTTGTTGTCCAGGTCTATACCACCAGGGATATGGGTAGGAGCTCATGGTATCACCTACCACCATCTATATGGGTACCACCACCAATAAATCCAGGGCCACCAATATGGGTACCAATACCCCCATAAATATGGTCTATACCACCAGTACCAAGGCCATAGCCAGAACCAGCACCAACCACGACCAAATACCCAGCCTGGTCTTAGCCATGGTGGTAACCAGCTCCAAGGACCTCTACCAGGCCATGGGCTCCACCACCAACCACTTCTTCTCCAACCCCAACCACCACCCCAGCCCCACCATGGACTCATATTCAACACCTCGTAGAGTTTTCTCAAAGCCAACTAGAAAAACTCTAGCAATCTTTTAAAGATAGGTCTAGAGACTTCAAAGACGTAGCCACAACTCAATGTGATTTAGTGATACCTTAATAACTATGCTGAAAGTCGATTCAATCTCTACACAGACTCTACACTATGAAACTATGTCTTAAAACCATATATAGGCTTAGATAGTGATTATCTCAACACATAGTTTCTCAAGAACCTATTTATACTATGAACTCAAAGGTTGAATCGTATTCCCTACTTGGTGATAACATGAGATCTAGTCTAGTATTTTCGATAGTCGTTGTGCTCTTCATAGCTATATCAATAACAACTCTATCACTAGGTAAACACGTTTCTCAATCTAGTAGTG
>CAZUDD010000124.1:0-4754 GCA_964619665.1 uncultured Desulfurococcaceae archaeon
GCTACTAATTATATACAGAGTTTTAACGGATAGTATTGATTTGATCACCTTGATAATAGTTTCAATACCCTTGATAATGCTGATAGGCCCAATAATCACAGCGAAAATTCGAAGCATACTCCATGCACATCGTCTAGACTATGAATATCCACTAATATTGTTGCTTCTATACGCTGTAGAGAAAAGTGGTGCTGGTATAAGGTATTTGATATCCAGACTACATGGATTTAAGCTACTCAAAGCTTTTGGTCACGAACTCGAGGTCATATATAGAGATCTTATGTCTATGTATCCATCTATAATCGAGGCTTTAGAAATTCGTTCTAAGCTTTCACCATCAAAGAAATATACAAAGCTAATTCAGGGTTATATTTCAAGACTTAAAGTTGGTGAAGATCGATCACTATACATATACCATCTGATAGAGAATGAGTTTAGTAATGTTGAATTGAAGTTGAGAAACATTATCGATAGAGCTTCAGCTCTAGCAAATCTAGCTATAGCACTTCTCCTTATAATTCCATTGATAGTTATCGCTACATCTATATTTACAGGCTTAAGAATGGAGTACATTAACCTACTTCTCTTATCAGGTATCCTAATACCATTTACTGCATATGTCCTGAGACCACAATCAATGTTTCTATCTTATAGCAAAAATGTTAAGCTCATGGATATACTGTTAGGTTTCCTTCTATTCTTCACTATATCTACGAATCTTCTAGGATACACATATCTACGAATTCTATGGATAGCTATAGTATTCATATCTATGTTTACTATGTTGAAGTATATTAGGATAGAGTTAGCTGTGCGTAGATCTATAGTACAATTCCTTAAAGATATGGCTGAATTAGTAAGACGTGGTATTGGTTATGTAGAAGCTCTAAGATTGCTAAGTTATGAACAGAGATATGAAGAGAAGTTCAATAAACTCCTTAACGAATTTCTTAGAGTAGTTGATACTGAGAATGATTTTCTACGAGCTGTTGACTCTATTGCTAAAAAATCGTTCTTAGCAGCTTACGTTATGCTCATAGTAGCTATTATGTGTGAATCCGGAGCTGAAGCACCACAAATACTTGATGATATAGCTAATGTAGTTCAGGAAATGATAAATATAGATAGAATGGTTTCGCATAGACTTCTACTATTCGATATAATAGGGTTGATATCTCCATTCCTAATAGCATATTCATTCAGTTCAATAATAGGTATAGTATCAAATAGTCTACTAAGTACGCAGTACGTGAACATTGTACAGAATGCTCTATCCCTTAATAGTATTAACATTATCAGAGAGTATGTGAAGGTATTTACATTGAAAGCTTCAATAGAACTAGCTATATCATCTTCTATCCTACGTAGGAACCTATTTGTATCTTATATCCACATACCATATATCCTTACCTCCTTGATAGCTACGACATTTTTCCTATAATCAATTCTAGTCTTTATAGAAAAATTTATTTTCTGACCAGTTCTAACCATATCTGGGTAGATCCGGTATGAAAATGAAGATCTTAAGAAAAGGTTTTAATGAGATGGTCTCAGCAGTAATACTGCTAGCTATTGCAGTAACAATAGGAGTCATGGTATGGGGTTGGGCTTCAACATACTTTTCAAAATCAATGTATCAAACAGATATGAGTGTAGTAGTTAACAGAGTTACATTGGTAAGTAGTGGATCTGCTATTGCAGAACTAAAAATAAAGAATATTGGTACTTCAACACTCAAGATAACCAACATAACTGTAACTGTTGAAGGTGTTACCGCAGCCATAACTAGCGATACACTAACCGGTAAAGTAATTGGCAGTGGCAAAGATGTAAGTGGCATCATCCAATTCCAGGGTATAAATGTTGAACCAGGAAGAAAAGTGATTTTCATAATTTCAGCTCAAGCAGATGATGGAACTACAATAACAAAGATAGCTGAAGCGATAATCTCTTCATAAAGCTTGGATAGGATTTCAACACAATTACAATTTAAAAACTCTTTTTTACAAGGGATTCGATGCATTACAGATTGGCATTATCTGTTTATCTATCGTCAATACTTATAGCTCTAGCTACTCTAGCCATAGGTATTTCTCTATATCTCTATGTTAATAAAGCGTATGTTGGATATAATGAAGAATTGCACGTATATAGTCGTTGTCGCGGACTTGTTTTCGTCGATATATATGGTACTAACTACGATCTCTACATAGTTCTATACAATTCCGATATTGTTGTATGTTGTATTAAAGGATTAGTACTCTACAACAGAACGTTGATAAATACATCACTTATTGAATGTGTTGAAAACTGTAATTATATTATCAATAGATCAGGATATATCTGTATAGAGCCTAGAAAGCTAGTAGTATTTGTTGTTCACAATGTTACAGCATATGACTTTAAAGGTTTTATAGATTGTTATAACCATGTGATTAGAGTTAGAGATCGCTATGTCTATAGCTCTTGATGAGGTTTTGTTTTGCTATAGATGTTGCTTCTCTTGGATTTGATGCTTTTGTTATTGCTGATCCTATAACAACTATTTTCGCACCTGCAGTGACAAAATGTTCTACTTCATCTGGTTTTATTCCACCAGCTACCGACACAATAATTCCTGTTGAAGCTAAGTCCGATACTAGATTAAGTAGGTCCTTAGCTGTAATACCCAATCTTTTCTGTGTTGAGATACCGACATGCAGATTAACAATGTCTACACCCATAGAATGAACCTGTTTGGCTCTTTCAATAGGTTTTGGATGTGCGATTAAGTCGATTTCTACAGCTATACCGTATGTATTAGCTGTTTCAATAGCTTCTTTAATAACACTATCTTCAGCAACACCAAGAACTGTGATTATATCTGCACCAGCTTTTGCAGCTATTTCAACTTCTATGCTTGGTACATCTATAGTCTTGGTATCTGCCAATATGTATATGCCTTTATGTTTGAATTCCTTTGAGAACTCTCTAACAATGTCTATACCACAACTCTTAATTAATGGTGTTCCAGCTTCAACTATATCAGCACCTCCATCAACAACTTCTTTAGCAAGTTGAATAGCTTTTAGCTTATCGATTACATCTATTGCAACTTGAAGCATAGGTCTACATCTCAATTCATTGATTATCTTCGAACTCAAAATACAACACCCTTTGTCTATGTATCTATCTACGAGGTGGTTTAGTAATAAGCTAAATTTAGATATAGCAAACTACATTTGAGGAACTCAGCGTTAGGGGAATATTTGTGGAGGTATTAACTATCGATGAATTGAAAGAGACGTTGAGAGACCCCATACTCATATCAACGATAGTAACTAAAGGTGAAATCGTCGTTATAGAGGATGTTATGGAGCTTAAAGATATAGAATCGAGGTTGAACTCAATTATTAATGAGAGAATAAGCGATGAGCTTCACCTAATGACATTAAGATGTGTAGATAAAGACTATGTCTTAAGAGCCTTTATATATCTAAAAAGAGTTGTTAACCCATTAATAGAGTTCAAAGATCAAGTACATTATGGCGATATAAAGAGAATTAAGGAGTGTGAAGGTGCTAGATTAATCATATACTCAGTACCAAAGGAACTCATAGAGGTATTCTCTACAATTAAACAAGCTCTTGAAAAACTACGAACAGAATTCACAAAACCTAAACCTGAAGAAAAGAAAGAGACTGTAGCTCCTAAGCAAGAAATTGGTGGTGTTGAAGCTGAGATAGAAACTGTAGAGGCAAAGGTAGTATATAGACCCGATATAGTTCCACACATTAAGGATGTGTGTTCATCTCTCAATATTTCTATAAGTGATATATCGATTGAATTCAAAGACAATACTATAGCAGTAAAAGCAATTCTAGGTAGTATTCCGAAACATATTAAGCTAAGAGATATTGCTTGGATAATAACTAGTGTAATTATAGAGCATAATCCCGAGTACTTGATGAGAAATATAGTTATAGGAGTTCAAAGGGATAGAGAAAGCGAAGTTTATGAACTTAACAACGAGATTATTCGAAGAATATACTTATTCAATGGAATCGTTACAAGGATACTATTAGCACATGGATTCTATCCTAGAGATGCTAAAACAAGTATTAATCCTGAGACAAACTCTATAGAGTTGATATATACTGTGCGAGGCATTGAGCGTGTTGTTGGTAAAGAAATGCTTCGTAGATTAGCTATTGAATGTGTCCGCGAACTAAAGAAGTATTGGTCTGGAAATATAATTGTGCGATTACGTGCTGGGATACTAACTGAAGGTATTGCTCGAAGTTAAGTTTAACGTCTATAAAACCTAATTATCTTTTCAAGTAGTTCTCTACCTTCTCTCGTCTTAGGATATGTAACACCTCGTACAGGTTCAGGAAATGGATTCTTTTCTAAGTATTCTCTAACTTTTTGAGGCCAGTTCTCTGGGTCAAATCCACGCTGTGCTAAGAAAGCTATTAGCCATCGCTCAGATCCGAAACCTGAGCATCCAGTCCACAAGGTCTCTCCTCTACTATGTTTGATACGGAATGGCTGTGTAAACTTTGTTCCATGAATAGATATATTCCCTATTTCCAACCATGCTTTTCTATCATCTCTTGAACCTCTATATGGAAGCCATGCTTCGAAATCTATAGTTCCAGGTCTATCAATACTCTTCTCAACTTCTTCTACAACACCACTCTGTTCATAGAACCATGGTGTAACCCATGCCATTCTCCACTCAATATCGAGAACTTCATCCATGAATTTCTCGT
>CAZUDD010000125.1:0-4615 GCA_964619665.1 uncultured Desulfurococcaceae archaeon
GTTTATAAAGATTATCTTCAATATCTAGAGACCTACATTACTACAGCACTCTATAGCTCTTAGCGCAGCTTCATATAGATTTTGCCAATTATCAACAATTATAGTAGGGATACCAATAGCTTTCCCTGCCTGTTTATCTAGAGATGTATCACCAATAAAGACTATACAGCTATTCTTGAATTCACCGTGTATATACTTAAGCTGTTCAATTCTACTACAGATATAATCACGTGTAATAACCTTGTAAACGAGATTCTCTATTCCGAGTATTTCAAGTAATTTCTTTACAGATTTCATGCTCCTCATAGACACTAAAACAATACAAAAGTCGTGTTGCTTTAGTAGATTCAATGCCTCAATATTTCTACTTAAATCAATATCCTGAATTCTTTTGATACTCGATAATTCTTCATCTTCAATAACTCTCCATGCAATCATTTTCTGCCTTTCATCTATAGCTAATCTATTAAGGGATTCACCAAGAGGTCTAAGAAATTTTGGATCTATATTTAGGATTTCACTTACTTTCCTCCTAAGCTGCTCCCAATCTATTAAGTTAGGTATTAGAGTTCCATCTATGTCTAGGACAACTACCTTTCTACAACTAGAGACGCTGTTATTCAAGGAAGGACCCCTTATCAACCTCTAAGAACTTCAAGAATTCTTGAAAGACCTGCATTCATGAGGGCTACTATCTCTATAAATGCAAAACACTCCTCCATACTGTTACAGGTATATCGTATAGTGTATCCATCTAATCTCTCAACACCTTTAACTCTATATAGCATATCTACTAGTCCTGAATTCTTTAACTCTATTGTTAGTCTATATGGTCTTTCCATAGTTAATGGCTTTAGTATTCCTTTCCTATAGTTTTCAAGAGCTTTATCAATAGCTATTTTGAGATCTTTGATAACCTCATCTATATGCTTATAGATAGCAGAATACCTCGATAAACCTCTCTTCATAGGAACAAATATTGTCCAGGGTGTATACAACTCTACTTCTCTTCTAAGGGCTTCATCTCCTGCTACTAAAGCTATGGGTACTCCTTTTTCACCAAGTAGAACAGCATTTAAGAGATACTCACTAGCCAAGGCATTGTTTAGATAGATTCTATGAAATGTTGCACCACTATATGTATGATCAAGAAAACCACTGATAGTACCAGCAGCTGCATGGTACCCTATGAACATAGCAATATCACAGTTTTCTGCTTCAATAACCATAGATATAGGTCTAGGATATCCCTGAACCAATCTTAGTTTACTGCTAATAGGAAGCCTCAATGGTAATATATTACACATATACCCATGGCTATCAGCAACTATGAACTCCTCAATATCTTCAACACTATCTAGAACCTCAACTATAGATGTCACAATACGTGTCATTACATCTCTAGAATCACTGAAAAGAGGTGAACGTGGAGTTAATTGAGAGATACTTGAAATACCGGGTAAGCCTTCAACATCTATGGAGATGTATACTTTCACGTTACCACCAGAGAACTAGTCATTACGTTACAAATTTACAGTTTTCAACAACTTTTCAACACAATCTCAGCTCTTTGTGTCATTGCCTGGAACACAACTTCACATGGTATCTCTTCAACGAATTTCTTGGTGATTATATGTGAAAATCTATGACCTTTCCAGGTTAAGGTATAGTTATGGTCAATGTAGCCTAGAAATCTCAAAATTTTTACTAGTTTCAATACTTTATTGATTTGCTCTACAGAACCATACTTTTCAATTAGATAGTTTGGATCTATTCTAGCTGTATATAGCTGATTTGCAAAAGCTCTCCATAGAAACTCGTTCTGTGAGACTCTGCGTATATACTTCAACACTTTGTTTTTTGACGATAGCTTTCGATACCATAAATTTATAGATGGAATGTTTATGTGTTCAAAGTTATTTGTTATACTTATAGCTGAAGGTCCAAGACCTATGTAATCACCCTCCATTTCATTACTTACTGTCTCGTATACTCGATGAGATCTAGTCCAGGACCATATTGTACACAGCTTATAACCATGGGATTCCAGTATCTCTTTAGCTGTTCTAAGCATTCTAAGTTCTTCATTTATAGAGGGTACTGAAGGTAGAAGTCTATTCCTAATCATATAGCTAAACTTAGAATGATTTGTCAATATAAGAGGATATATCGTTATTTGATGAACTTCAAGCTCAATAGCTTTCTCAATATCCTGTACAAAATCCTGAAGTATTTGTCCAGGTAATGCAAACATCAAATCTATATTTATATGTATATCAAAGTTCTTTACGATATTCTTTATAATCTCTACAACTTGATCTGATTTACCCGCTTCTTCTCTGTTTAGTATGTGTAGATACTTATTGCTGAATGATTGTACACCAATACTAATTCTATCTATATCTAGTTCGATGAGTTTAGAAACTTTGTCTAGATTTAGATCTAGTGGATTAGCCTCGATACCTATACCTCCATTAACTTTGAAGTGTTCTCTTAAAGAATTCACTATGATTTTGAGATGATCTACATCTAGTAGACTTGGTGTACCACCACCAAAATAAATCCATTCAATGACTACATTATCGAAGAACCTACTTAGAAGCTCAATTTCTCTTAGTATCCCATAAACCCACTTCTCTACAAAGACTCTATCATAGATAACTCTATAGTATGGACAGAAAGGACATATATGTCTACAGAAAGGTACATGTACGTAGATACCTATATCTCTAGATTTTGGTTTGAATATCCCTGAATTTGTATTCAAATCAATTTCTTTGAGTTTATATCGGATATCCTTCTTTATGTGTTCTACAACTTTATTCGAAATCCAGTTTTCTAATCTTAACAATGGGTGTACCTATAAAGACTAGACAGTGCACTGATAAATGTTTAAGGATATATGCTCTCAATAGAGAAAAAAGTTTCTAATGCAGGACATCTCAGTGTAATCACATACCTGCTAATATTTCTTCAGCACCAACACCACGTTGTTTCTTTATCAATGCTATAGATACTAGGCTTAAGATGATGATCCAGAATATCAGGGATATCCATAGTAATAGAGGATCTACTGTAACGATATTTTCATGACTTTTAAGAGCTGTTATTGGTGGTTTCCTATTTGTGTAGTAATGGAATACTAGTAGTGCTGCTGCGTTAAATGGTGATACAACGTTTACATAGTATAGACTTACGTTTATAGCTGTTAGTATTAGACCTAGTGAAAGTATTAATGGAAGGTAGCTAAGCATTGGTGCTGCTCGAGGTTTTCTAAGAACGATTGCTGTATATACGAAAGTTGTTGATAGTACATAGTAGAAGATGCCTGTGACAATTAACACAATCAATAACATTAATGGTTTCTTTGGAATCATTGGTGCTTCAAATCCATAGCTGTACAGAGGTATTGTTGTACCAAGCAATATTAGTGATAGAATTAGGTCTACGACTATAAAGCCAAGTACACTTTGAAGAAATATCGATGATGCTTTAAGCTTACTATACTTAGTTACATATCTTATCGACATTGATGAGTAGTATATGCTGTAGCAGAGTCCTATAGCTGCAGATCCAAGGCTTATGACTACGAGACTTGCATACCAACTAGCTGTATAGCATAGACCTGCTTCAACAATAGCTTCTTTAGGCATACCATACTTCTTGAACTCTTCTAGTATTGAGCCTATCTCTAGGTATCCTAGCATTAACCAAAACATCATGAATCCTACAGACCAACCCCATAGATATGGATTACTCAACTTACTTTTGAGGAAATACTTGAGATAGCTCATAGAGTTATCACCTCATAGAGCCTATCAAGACTATCCATTCTAGATATGGGTAGACCCGAACCCTCTACTAATGAGAGTTTTCTATCATCAACCTCTATAACGAGTTTTGCCTTAGGATCAACACCTTCAACAATACCTAGTTTTGGTAGTTCTGTAGCATCTATACATCCAAAAACTCTACCTGCAACCATAATGTATGTTCTCCATGATTCAAGTCTATCTAGTAACCATGTAGCATGAGTATTCATTATTATCCTATGACCTTCTTCGAGTATTATTTTAAGCATTGTTGCTCTTGCTCTAGGATCAAGATTTTCAAATGGTTCATCTAGAAGTACATACTTTGTGTCTAGTGATAGAGCTAGAGAATTCAATACTATTCGTTTTTCTCCTGCTGATAAAGCATTCATCTTCTTGTTTAATGTATGCTCTACTCTAAAGGTCTTGACGAGTTCTCGAAATCTGTCTAGATCACCACCAACAATATCTATATATAGCTTTGCTATGTCTTTGATAGGCAACCATAGCAAACTCCAAATCTCTTCAAGATTAGCTGTTAATAACCCCTTAACACCACTAATCCTGTTTATGTCTATATCATCGATAAGAACTCTACCTTTAGCTAATGGTGTTAATCCCAGCAATACTCTAAAAAGAGTTGTTTTACCAGCACCGTTAGGCCCTAAGATCAATGTTCTTGGAGTTAAAGTACATGTAATACCCCTTAGTACTTGCTGACCTTTTCTATACCCAGCATAAACATCATTTAATACTATCGGCATACACCACCCCATTACAAACTCTATTCATAGGTATAAAAG
>CAZUDD010000126.1:0-4601 GCA_964619665.1 uncultured Desulfurococcaceae archaeon
CATCTAGAACCTATTCTACAGAGGAGTGGTACTATCCTGCTCTCTATGCTGGATTTACTAAACGTGTACTTTACGTATATAAAGGCATAAACATCTACGTATATGTACGTGAAAATCCAAAAGATATTCTGCTAAATACTATCAGACCTTTAACTCGATTAGATAGTCACCAAAAATTCATAGTGTACACATATGGATTGAGAGAACTAGCTTTGTTTAACATCGATATAGACAAAGCAATAAAGCTTCTAGAGTCTAGATTTGTCAGAGTTCCCCTAATCTATCCAATAAAAGTTGAGAGATATTCAGAATCATTGTATGATACTACATCGTATTCCTACAGATACTCTTATAGTAGAGGTAGTTTTATGTGGTATCTAAGACCTATGATTAACAACAATCTGTATAACAAGACAATTACAGGTGTCGATTCATGGAAAGGAGAAAGTGAGTTCATAATACTAAGGAACACTACTCAATACAGAATCAACATTATGGTAAGATCATTAACTAGGGGTAGCATTTACGATGAAGCTGTACTCTGGATTAAGATAGAGGAGATAAAACCTAATGGAAGAAGGTATAGTAGTCTTAGAATTGAGTTTATACCTGAAGATGGTAGAGATCATATTATAACGATTATGGTGTTCAAGAGCTATCCAGAAAAACCTGGAGATTATCTAGAGCCAGGAACCAGAGTTAGAATAGAGCTAAAGCTAGTATTGCCTAGGAGAGATTCTAAATGGTGGTTAACCGTATCAGCTTCTGCTCGTGCATGGATAGAACCACTGACAATTGATAACGAAGTTAGGACAATGATATACAGAGGTTATGGGGTTTCAAACATTGATTATCATGGTAATGGCTATTTCAATCCCATGCAAATGGAGATAACGAGTAAGGGTGTAGTACTATCATATGTATTTAACACGATGAACGTTATCGAGAAAAGGTCTTGGATTCATATACAGATCAAAAGTTTAGATCTTCAGAGATATGATAGGGTGGTTAGGGTATATATAAACGATTTCCTCGTCTGTGAGGGTATAGCTAGGGCTTGGGGAGTACCTAATGGTTCAAGAGGTGTTAGAACTTTTTGGTGTAGTGCAAGACTAGATCCATTTGCAATACAATCACTATGGTATGGAAGCAATGTGTTGATTAAGGTTGAAGTACTAGGCTTTAAACCATTAATTGATACTGATTGTTGGTATATCAGCTTCGTCTATGGATTCCTATATACGAGATCTCTTGTACCACCAGTACTAGAGAAGAACCTTTATTTATATGATCCTACCAAACCGATCTCCTCGAAAGAGAAAGTATGGATCACCTCTTTAGGAAGTATTTATGTTGGGGTTGGATCTGAAGATTTTAGACATACATTTGTGACAGATGTTGAGGAATACAGCTTAACACTATATTTCGAAAAACCTGAAGTATCCGAACGTAGTACGCTATCCTATGAGCTATACATAATAACTGGTCCAAGGTTTTCAGAGCATATCAATAGCATCTACGAGTTGAGGTTAAGGGTAATGGTATATCAACCTTACAACCATCCAACGATTAGATGGCCAGTACTCCATGCTCCACCACCGAATAAATCCATAGGAAGCAAGTACCTCTTCTGGGCTATATGGATATCAGGATTTATAGGCATGCTTTTCACCATTGCTGCACCACCTGTTTCGCCTATCGGAGTATATGGCATCATCCTATCTATATGTAGTGCTATAGCCTCAAATCCTGCCATGTACTATCGCGGAACCGTTGAAGAATGCAGAATTTATGGTGACACCATCGATTGTCGATGGAGAGCTGGATGGTTCCCTGTTAAAGGGTCTTTCACTCTAACATTCGCTGTTGACGCATTATGGAATGATAAACCTATCTACATCTTTGTTCAGGGTATGGTAAAAGGATTCATGCTTAAGGGAGATATAGATAGGTATCCTGATCGTATTGGACCTGAAATCAAGGAAATAACTTTCTACCACTACATACCTATAAAGCCAATCAAAGAGGGTTGATGTTATGTTCAAAAGATTAAATTCTCGATACATACTATTGCTCAACTCGATAATTTTCGTATGCATAATCTCTCTTTTAAGTGTATGGGTATGTCCATACCAATTAAGAGCTGTAAATAGTATAGGACCATTAATTGAACCAAATGTGATTAGTGAAGGTTATCTAACATACATAATCTATATAAATATCTACATATTGGCTTTTCTCGTAACTTCACTTCCTTATCGTGTATACATTGTATCATCATCGATGGATCGTAAAACTATGAAAAAGATACTTAAGTACGATTCCATGTTGTGCTATATACCCCTAGCCATAGTGTCCGCCATAATGTACTCGATATACACATACTATCTTTATGAAGATCCTATGTATTTTATTGAACATTATCTAATAATTGTTACAATCAATAGCGTAATTCTGACATCGATTCAAATATACATAAGTATATACTCGATACCTGCTTCGATCATAAAGAGTATTCCAAATAGAAAAGTTAGAACAAAGGCAATACTCTTCATAGGTTTTTCAACAACTATTCTATCCAAAATCATGTATATTGTAGTACTAACCCTATTGACACTAACGTTAAAGCCTATAACTATATATTACTGTTCAGTAGAGAACTATGGCATTGAGATACTGAATCCAGAAGCAACTTCAATCATAGAACAGAGTTTCTCAGTAAGTATCCAGGGAATGATAGCATCCACAGTCTTCTATATACTATACTTTGCAATGCTAAACAAATTTGTTGAGAAGTATAGAGGATACTAAAATTTGCTACTAGAGCTAAGCATATTTAGGATGTATCTATTTCTAGGCATTTCACCTTTCATGTCAAGCTAAAGTACGATTCTATATCGATCTAGTGATTGGAACATTATTATCAGGGAAAACACTATTAGCTTTTTCTAAGCCACTCCATGCATTTTCCAACAACATTCTCTACGGCCTTTATCAATTTCTTTTCCTTAATGAGTTCAACAGTCTCTCTATAGAGTTCTTCAAGGTCTCTAGGCTTAATATCAATGTCTCTAAGTAGAGTATAGTGTTTTAGTTCATGGATATGCTCTTCAAAGGTATGTGTGTAAACACCTATTTTACTCGATATATAGAGCTCTAGTAGTCTAGCACCTATTTCCTGAATACATTCAGCAACTATAGGATCTCTATGATGAAGATCTGTAATTTCAGGATAGACACTGTGTATTACGCCATGAGAAAGCTCGTGTATAGCTATATGCTCAACTTCTTTAAGGATCTTCTCAAGAACATCTCTACTTAGTGAAATTCCTAGGGACTCCTCTATGAATTTATAGGCCTTAACAATATTGTTAACAACACTAGAGATCGTTTCTCTATCCAAGGACTGAAACACCAAGAAGCTATTTGTTGAACATAGTAAAAACTATTTGTCCTATAGAGACATTATTAGGAATCTAGGTATGTCGATGAACATAGTTATTGAGGAGCTTAAACCTGTGCATATATCGTCAATTATATCGATAGCTAGAAATCTCTATGAGTGGATTACAGAGAATGCTATTAAACAGATAAAGGAAGACGCTAAAAGGTATCCTGGGTACATAGCTAGAATTAGCTATGAAGTTGTAGGCTTTATCATCTTGGATGAGAGGGAATGCTGTGTAGAGATAAAGTGGTTAGCTGTAAAAAGAGATTATCCTGGTAGAGGTATTGGTACACTTCTTGTTAAGAAAGCTAAGGATTATGCCTGTAGAAAGGGAAAGAATATACTTACTATAAAAAACCTATGGTGGAAATGACTATGAGCCTTATAACCGTACAATGACTTTCTATAGATCAAAAGAATTTGAACAATATGAAATCATAGATAGATACAAAAACTTTGGTGCTCAACCAGCAGCTATACTAATAAAACAGTTGAGCTATACAAACACTGATGAACTTCATCGATGAAAATAGTCTTTGAAATATACAGAATTCGCTTATATCCATGTCTAAGATACTTTTATACTTATCCTATTTCTATGATAGATATGGTTTTGGTGCGACCATGGGTAGAGCTACACGTATAGTTGTAGCTATATTCATATTAATTATAGGTTTGATAGCGTTATACGATGTTATGGTCCTTATATACATGTCTATCTATAGTGGTATCAATATTGTTAACCTTGTACTCCTATCATTTCTTTCAATGATAGCTTTTCTCTGTATCTATGGATCTGTATACCTCATTAGAGCATCTCTAGGAGTAGGTATGTGGATGTATTCACTCTATGCAAGTGATATTGTTGATAGTTTTACTACAAAAGTTGTGAATAGCTTGAGAGAGATCAGCGCTAGATTTGAGGTTAAGGAAAAGCGTATGCCTAAGAGATACAGAATAGATATTTATGAGCCTTTCAAAGCAAAGATAGAAGTTCGTGCATGGACACACACCTCATGGAGAATGAGGGGTATACCAGTACCTACAGGAACAGTGATATACATAAGTCCAGGACCAAGAAAAGCAGATTCAAAACTCAGAGAATTCATAGCAAATATCTTTCTAGATCTAGGTTATCCAGATGCTGCAGCAG
>CAZUDD010000127.1:0-4509 GCA_964619665.1 uncultured Desulfurococcaceae archaeon
CCATATATAGTCTGCTCTTAATATATACATCAGGATATTCTCTAAGTATCGATGTATTGTACCAAACTATAGATATATTCAGGAATGGTCTTATTGAATAACTAATGTTGTGTTTGGCTAACCCTTCAATGCCTGGAATAGCTACAAAGATAAGACTATTGATAGTGTAAGTACCAACAATGTATGTGTAGTCATTAAAAACTATTTTACTCCTTGAAGTAGATATAGACGATAATTCCATTGAGATATTGTATTTTACTGTTCCGTTCTCTACATTAATTACATAGATGTTTAGGAGGGGATATGCATCTCTATAGAGAGTCTTTACTACAAGAGCTCTATTCATGTTATCAAGCTCTATGCTTAATGGAATTCTACTTCTATGTATATCAAGAGCTTTAAACAGTATAGATCCAATGTCTCTATTCACAACCATTACTAGAGTATGGAATTCGTTATGTCCATAAATAGTTAGTCCAATACATAGATACTTATCGATGAGGATGATATCTATGAACTTTTCATGAACATAGCTAGTGGGTATAATAATGATAGAGCTAATCCATTTAAGAGCTTTCTCTACATAGTTTATTGATAGAGCAAACAATGCATAGTACTGAACATAGAATTGTGTTTTGGAACCCCCTACAACAAAAACTGTAGGTCCTTCACCAAGAAGAGCTACATATACGTAACTACCATGTATGTACCCGTTTAAAGACACTAGTCTCTGGATTAACCATGTATAACCTTCCTTAGTTTTGGAGTAGATGTGAAGCTTAATCTTGATAGTGTATGAATTAACCACTTTACCTGAATTAATGTCCAACACTATAGTGTTGATATACAGAGTGCTAGCATCTATAGATCCTATCAATAAATAGAGTTTACCGTTTACTACTTCCATTCCTAAATATTTAGCGTAACTACCATAAATTCTTGGAGTTTGTAGCATTGAAGACCAAACAATACTGCTCTTATTCAGATCAAATCTTACTACAAGGAACTTCGTCAATCCGTAGTGAATACCAGTACTACCAACAATGAAGAGTATATATAGAGAACTCCTGAGTATCCTGCAATCAAGTAGATAAATAGGACTTGGATACCTAGTGGGTATGCTGTATACCATGTAATTCAATAGATTGAGATTTCGACTCAAAGTCAGTATGCTCAGAAAACGTGTATAGTTAGCTCTATCAGTACCTACATGAACTCCCACTACAATAGCATACAACTTGTTTTTATATAGGATAACTCCTCGACTATGTAATGATAGATCATAACTTCTATTGAACTCTATAATAAGACCCTTAACGCTTTGTAGATTTTCAGCAAAGCGTTGTTCTGAGTTTATGACTAGAGGTTGACATAGAGTTATGAGCATAAGTACTACGAAGGCTATGAAATACCTAGTCATGGCTCTCAGATCTCTTCACATGACCTCAAATACCATAAATACCGTATTCATAGAGATATATAGATACTGCGTATGGATTAACCATGACAAAGCTGTTTATACCTTCAATGATTAAACATATAGCTAGGTCGAAAGGTATAGGCTATAGTATCGCTGTATCGACAACAGGTAGAAAGTGTTTTCTACTGTGTAGACATTGCTATGGTAAAGCTCTAGAATTCATGATGAGTATATATGATGAGCACATTATAAATGAATTGGTTAAAAAAGTGAGATTGATAAAAAGATGCTTTTGATTAGTGGAGGTTGTGATTGTGTAGGCAAAGTTGTATTGAACTCAAAAGTGAAGAAATTAATCTCCATGGCAAAGCTTTTCAACTACGTAATAGCACACCATGTCCTTGTAGTCGATGATAACTACGTTAAAAAGCTAAGAGATCTTGGAATAGACATAATCCTTATCGACATAGATGTAGATTATGATGTACTTACACATGTTCGAAATTTAAGGGTGTATAAGGATGTATAATAATGATGTACTTATAGATAGTCTGCGAAAATTGAAATTGATGAATTTCAGGGTATTTCCTCATATCGTAATCGGTTTAAACCCTAGAGGAAAAGGATTAGAGTACAAAGCTATTGATTCTCTAACTACCTTGAATATAGATGGACTTTCAATTGTTGTATTTACACCGATCAACGGAACACCACTCGAATATCGTAGCTATCCAGATAAGGAATTCGTTATGAGAATACTTAGATATGCTGGTAAAATGATTTCAAAACCATTAGTTCTAGGCTGTATGAGACCACGTGAATGGATTGATATTGAAGAGTATGCATTTAAACTTGGGTACAACGCAATAGCAAATCCATCAATGAGATTCGTGGAGAAACACAAAGATCTTGAGGTATATAACCTGTGCTGTAGCTATGTAACTATAAAATTGATTTTGGTCTTAGATTGAGATTAAAAGTGGATTACTGCGATACTGTGATAGCTATAGCTAGAGCTGAGACTGGTGGTGATCCTATTTGTTCTTCAATTTGTTCTAGTAGCTCTAGTAGATCGTGATAGATTTCTTCAAGTCTTCTGATGAACATCATTGCTTGACTGACTCTAAGCTTCTTGATGTTCTCGAATAGTTTATCAATTGTAGTTTCTAACATCTTCAGTAATCTCTTTAGTTCATGCTCAAACTGTTTCCTGGCTGGTTCAGGTAGAGACTCTAACAATGACTCTATTGTTTCTACAACTGAGGATATGTTTACGTATAGCGATAGAGATACGTTTACAAGATGTAGACTTATGTTGATAGATGTTAACACTCTAGTTAACTTGTATTCTAGCTTCATGAGCTCCTTACATGCATCGAAGAGTTCTTCTTTCTCAATGAGTTTACTAAGCTCTTCTTCAATATCCTTTATATCCTCTTTTAGCTCTTCTAGCTTCTCCTTAATCTCTTCAAGAGCTTCAACAGCTTTTTCAAGATCTAGACTCTCAGCAGTGTTTAGGTATTCATCAGTTTTGTTCTTTAGCTCATCGATTATAGATTCGATCTCTGATAATTCTTCAAGTAAGTTCTCCTTGATTATCTCTATAGCCTTAGATATAGTCTCGTTTATCATCTCTTTGATTTCTTCAGCAATAGCTTTAGCTTTAGATATGTTTCCTTCTTGAATAGCTTTTCTAAGTTCATCTAGTTTTACACTGATGTTCTCCTTCAACTCTTTAAACATCTCAATAATCTCACTCTTGTTTAGCATAGTAGCTATCTTGAGAAGCCATTCTGATTTGGCCATGAGTTCACGGATTTCCTCTCTAAACTCCTCAAAATCAAAACCAGTTTCTTCACTTATAACAGCTAGAAGGCCTTCTAACAGGTCTTCAGCTTCATCGATAAGCTCTTCAACTGCTTCAAGAACTTTCTCAGCTTCGCTATAGTTGCCTACAGCTATGGCTTCTTCAGCTATCGATAACAGTTCAAATGCTTTTGCAATAAGCTCCTTCAATAACTCAACTTTATCACTAATGTTTAGTTTCTCAGATACATTCTCAATTACTGGTAGTAACTCATAGAATGTTGTGTTTATCTTTTCAAGCTTTTGATACAACTCGGTGTACTCTTCATGAAGCTCTAGGTATTCTGAGAACTCTTTACCAACGATTTTCTCAGCTATAATCATTAGCTGAACTCTCAACACTATGACTCTAGCTCTTAACTCCATTAACTTTATGAATGCGTCTGCCAATGATATATTTCCATTGATTATCATATCTCTAAGAGTAACGAGTTCATCATGTATTACTGAGAGATTCACTGATATATTCTCTACTAGCGGTATGTATTCAGTCTTATTCAATTGTTCAGCTGTAGTCTTAAGATCTTCAGCTAGCATTATGAGTCTTTCAACTTGTCTTATAAGGGCATCAAGAGCTGCTATAACACCATGATGAGCTCTCTTCCTAAAGAGCTTCTTAATTTCCTCTTTCTTCAATTTCTTAAGTTCTTTGATCTTAACTCCTTTAACTTCTAGGAATGCTTTGATATTACCAAAAACTTCTTTAGCAGCTTCAATCTTAGCTCTAGCCTTCTCAATAGCTTCAATAGCTTTTACAGATGCATTGACTTTCTTTAATAGTTCGACAACTTTCTCAAGTACTTTTAGTGCTTTTTCACTAACGTTAACACCTAGTGAAATACCTTCAACATCACCTTCTTCAGCAGCTTTAAAGAACTTCTCAAGATCTTTAGCTATCCTCTCAGCAAATTTCTCAGCAATTCTCTCTCTAACCTTCTTACGAATTTCCTTGATAGCTAGTCGTAGTTCTTTCAAAGACTTTGCTTTCTCAATAGCAGTGATATTTATGGTAATATTGAGTCTAGCTGCTAACGTCTTTAATCTCTCGACTATGATCTTCTTAACAGTCTCAACATAGACACTAGCATTTACAGAAACCATACCTGGTAAAGTCTTTACCCTAATCCTAATTTCTCTAAGTATAGAAATGCTCATGTTTACAAGGTGTTCAAGTTCTGCTATACTCATTGCCTCTATATCTTCCTTAGATAGATTCAGTATCT
>CAZUDD010000128.1:0-4440 GCA_964619665.1 uncultured Desulfurococcaceae archaeon
GTCTTAATGGATGACTGATTTGAGTGGAAAGACCTTCAAAGAAATTGTGAAGAGCGCTGAAGAGTCTTTACAAAGTGTTAAGTATATAGTACCCATATTGAGTGGAAAAGGTGGTGTTGGTAAATCATTCATAGCTTGTTTACTAGCCATAGGATTAAATTCAAAGAATAGAAGGGTGGTAATACTAGATGCAGATCTTCACGGACCTAGTGTTCCCTGGATACTCGGGATCAAGGATTTAAGACTTGAAGTAACAGATGATGGTAAACTCATACCTATAGAAGTAAAACCAAATCTTAGAGTAATATCGCTAGAACTACTTTTGGATGATAAAACAGCTCCAACTATTTGGCGAGGACCTCTAAAAACTAAAGCATTAATTGAGTTAATAACTAAGAGTAAATGGGATTCACAAGACTATCTAGTAATAGACCTACCTCCAGGTACTGGCGACGAGCCGTTAACTATTATGCAGTTATTACAAAACAAGATAGTAGGTGCAATACTCGTTGCAACACCAGGAGCTATGGTACTACACATAGTTAGGAAAGCTAAGAAGTTTTTAGAAACTCTAGGTGTAAGGCTCTTAGGCATAGTTCTCAATATGGCTTATTATAGATGTCCTAAATGTGGTCATATTGTTAGACTATTCGGAGAAGTACAACAGAATTTAGAGACACAGATACTAGCTGAAATTCCCTTGCTAGAAGATATAGCGTTCTCTATAGAGAACTCTATGTTATTACAGGAAATTGAAAGAAATTCCCTCCTTAGGGAGTTAGCTTTGAATCTTGCAGAGCGAGTAATCGATATCATTGAACATTAGTCTCTAACCAAATACCTCATGTACTATGTACATAGTCTATGCCTAGTCTCCTTAACTATATTGTTCAACAGATTTTTCGTATTGTTTGAAATTATCCCTATCTGATCAAGTTTCTCAAAGAGTTTTCTACCCTTTTCTGTAAGTACTATGGCATCCTTACTCATGCTAATCACATTCACTAACTTGAGTAAATTTATATCTAGTAACAGTTCTCTTGTATCGATTTCACGATTCAAAGCTTTTGAGAGTAATAGTCTTAGTTCTTCAAGACTTATCTTACCTCCATTCATACCCATCAAATACACTATCAGTAGAGCAAGAGGTTCTCTAGGATTCAAAGTTGATAACACCAGAGAACAACTATTTTAGTATTAGGATTTAAACGAGGAGGCTAGTGATACTTAAGATGATAGAATTCGTGTAAGGCCGTGATGAGAGCGGGGTTTAAATGAATAATGATTACGCCCTCGATCACTGAGCCCTAATACGTCTAATCTTAACTCCATTCTCAATACAATACCTATAAATCTCTTCAGATAGCTTAGGCCCATCACCATAAAGTACTAGAACAGGTTTAGCATTTATGAGTTTTGCCTTAGCAATAACCGAGTCAACAACTTCTTTCGGTACTTCTCTAGGATCTTTAAAAACCTCTATAGCTAATCGTATACCACCTCCTGTAACAATTATATGTATAGGTCCATAACGTGTAGGGTGTAGAAGTCTTACTGAGCAACCAGCTTCTAGGTATCTCGATGCAACTATACCTATCTCTCCATACTTTTCCTTCAACATTTTTTCAAGGAATCTCTTTCTAGCAATACTCATATATTTACACCTAGACACTATTGCATTGCGTTCCTAAGACATGAAATACCTTGATAGCAATTTAATAAGCTATTAGTGCCTAAGCTATGTATTCTGATATGGATGATGAGTTCAAGACGGAGGGGCTTTATGCCCGGAACTCCCCGGACTGACATTATCTATGAATCTCAACAGTCCTCTCATGCTATAACATTAGTCTCGAAGCACACATCCACATAGTAAACGATATAAAGGATTGCATAGTGATTTTTGTGGGGTGGGGTCTTTGACTAATATTCTCGAGATATCGCTTGAGACATTCAATGACTTAATACACTTTGTATACTCTAGACTGACAACAGTTAGTATAACGGCCTCAGTATTCTGTAGTGAGTCACTATGTTTTACCATTATTGGTAGTGATGAACAGTACTTTGTAATAAAATCACCACCACCTTCTAGTAATACGTGTAAATTTGCCTACATAGACGAGAAGGGTGAAGTGAAGTGTAGTATGGCACCAGCTATAGGAAGACCTTCTGTTGTAGTTGTGAGGGTCAAGAGCTTGAAAGAAGTTAAAAGCTTTGAAGAGAGTTTGAAGATACGTTAATCTGGTTATTATCGGTAAAAACAAGCATTTACATCACCTCAACGGAGATAAAATTTATTTTGATGCGTTATGTACGGTATTTTTGCGGGTGAAAGCAAGTTGACTTCTCAGTTCTTGGAAAATGTATTGAAGACAATAAAACGTGGTGTTGAACTAGGAGGATTTCCAGAAGACCTCTACAAGATCCTTAGCAAACCGGAACGTATACTCATAGTAAAGATACCTGTTAGGATGGATGATGGTAGACTCGAAATCTTTGAGGGATACAGAGTACAACATAACAGTGCTCTAGGACCTTATAAAGGAGGTATTAGATTCCATCCTGAAGTAACACTTGAAGACGACATAGCACTAGCAACCCTCATGACCATAAAGAACTCACTTGCCGGAATACCCTATGGTGGTGGTAAAGGAGCTGTACGTGTTGATCCAAAGAAGCTCTCATCACGTGAACTAGAACAACTAGCTAGAGGTTATGTTAGAGCTATAGCACCACTTATAGGTGATCAAATCGACATACCAGCACCAGATGTAGGTACAAATCCACAGATCATGGCGTGGATGGTGGACGAATACAGCAAAATCAAGGGATACAATGTACCTGGCGTCTTCACGGCTAAACCACCAGTACTATGGGGTAATCCTGTTAGAGAATACGCAACAGGATTTGGCTGTGCTGTCATGACTCGTGAAGCCGCTGAGAAATATCTAGGTGGTATCGAAGGTAAGAAAGTAGCTATTCAAGGATTTGGAAACACTGGTCAATGGCATGCCTATTGGCTACAGAAAATGGGTGCTAAAATCGTTGCTATAAGCGATACCAGTGGTACAGTCTACGATCCTAAAGGCATTGATGTAGAACTCGCTATGAAGATAAAGAGGGAAACAGGTAAAGTAATCAACTATCCCAAGGGAGAAAAGATACCAGATCCAAAAGCAGCTCTATACGTAAAAGCCGATATCATTGGACCCGACGCTATGGAGAACCAGATAACACTTGAAAACGTAGACAAGATTCAAGCAAAATTGATAGTTGAAGGAGCTAATGGTCCAACAACACCTGAAGCCGAAGAAAAGCTGTACAGCAAAGGTGTCATAGTAGTTCCAGACTTCCTAGCTAATGCAGGAGGAGTTGTAATGAGTTATCTAGAATGGGTCGAGAATATACAGTGGTACTTCTGGGATGAAGAAGAGACTAGAGCAAGACTAGAAAGGATAATGAGGAATAACTTCTTGAGAGTATACGATAAATTTGAAAAGATGCGTAGTGAAAATCCAAAGATCACAATGAGAGATGCAGCACTTGTACTAGCACTTGAAAGACTCTATCAAGCTATGAAAGTTAGAGGTTGGATCTAAGACCTACACAAACCCTTACTTTCCTTTTATAGTTTTTCAAGTAGAACAAAATTTTTACGCTCACATAAACACGATAAATGATGGTGCGGGGGTGCCCGAGCTAGGTCAAAGGGGGCGGGCTTAAGACCTCTGGCTAGACTTTGGGAGAGACCCGCTGGCGTAGGCCTGCGTGGGTTCAAATCCCACCCCCCGCACCACAAACCTCAACCTTTTAATTCCTGTTAAACTCAGATCAGAACACTGGGGTCAATAGATGGGATTCTGGGAACCTAAGTGGATAAGGAAAAAGATAAAGATTAGTGAAGGAGTAGAGATTGAAACCTGTGTTGATATTGTGACAGGTTTAATCTTATGTCCTATATGTAGTGATATAGATAAGATCTGTCCTTCAAGTACAGAACCATCAACTGTACAACCACCATCCAATACAACCTATCTATTCTCACCTATAGATCTACTCCATCACCTAAAAGCACATAGAGAATCTGCATGGAAAATCAGCACTGTTGAAGTAGAGGAGGAAGAAGAGAGTACTGAGGAAGAGAGCACAGAAGAAGAATACTATTAGTCAAAAATATCGAGTTAAGATGTAGTTCTGCATAACTAGGACGTTTGCATTAGTGACCGCATATCGCTTCGCGACCTTTCTCATTAAGTCTGTATATGAACACTACTATATACTTCTCTATGTAGGACTCTTGCAGTTTTACTACTCTATCTCTTGAATAGAATATCTTTACGAGATCGAAGTACTCAGGTGCTATGGGAGGAGCGCGTCTAGAATATGCAACAGCTAGATCACCATACCATGTATACATAGCTATAGGTCCAAGAAGCT
>CAZUDD010000129.1:0-4410 GCA_964619665.1 uncultured Desulfurococcaceae archaeon
ACAATCAATACTACTATAGATCTAGTCATACACTCACACCTCACGCGAGATATGTGGACACCCCCTCCATATAAAAGTCTTATATACTTTGGCTTAAGATACTGATCTCGGTGATAGCTATATCGGGTCTTATCTATGGAGCAATAGTATTGCTTATCGCTACGATAATTTCATCAGCTTTGACTCTGAGATTAATAGAGAAGAATTCTTCTATTTGTAGAGCCGATACAGAGTTTATCTATGCTTTAACTAGTGTTAAGAAAGGGTGTTTTTCTATTAAAGAGGTTCCTATGGATATGAAGTTGAGAAATGCTTTAACTATGTATGTCTCTTTAAGGATATTGACTTTGAGTACACTGTTCTTTGGAGTATTTTCACTATGTCTACTCCTCTTAGCATTGACATCTAGTTAACAATATCAGTCCCGGAATCGATCATCATTATTCAGCTGAGTCCGAATTCATCATTTCCATCCATAGCCTAATCTAAATCATCTAGAGTTGTCTAGATATCTCTTTTATGTAGTTTATCAGGCTATCTAGTGAGCTAAAGTTCTTACATATCAATTCATTGCATAGAACATATCCTTGAATACTAGCAATGTCTACTCCTTGTTTAGCCCAGTACTGTAGCCATTCTCTTAAAGCTTTATCTGGTGACATTAACATTAAATTTATTTGATATATACTCATAGTTTCATTCTCTTCGTAGTCTATTGCTATGAGTGTTGCTAAGCCTAGACTAAGCAATTCCTTCTTAATCTTTGGATCTAGATATAGTGGATTCAGATATACGTTTACAGCTGTACCCTCATCTCTGAGAATGTTCATGGAGAGGTATATGCCGTAACCATTAACCCAGTTACCTGTTAAATCAATGAGTATAACACCTCCACGATCTACGTATAGTGTAGCTACATGCGATGTTTCTCTACCATACCACATCAATACGTATGTTTGCTTAGCTACAGCAACACTTCGTAGAACTGAATAAGCAAGAATAGCAAAATCTTCACATTCACCACCTTTTCTTAGCAGCGTTATATTAGGTAAAGACCATGTATTGTGTATCGTGTATATCTCTAACTTAGTTACATCCAGGAGCTTTACATAGTCATCGCGTTGATAGCTAAGACTTGTCATGCTATAGATGAATAAATCTCTTGTAACTGTATACACGTTATCGGTTTCTAATCCCATTATGGTGACTATAGTTGTAGTTTGTTGTGTCGCTTCTCTAAGTATAGTGGGTAAACTCTTAACTATGGTATTGACATCGTATTTATACCACATCAAAACATCTTCACTTAGTTTTTCGGCTAAAGCTAGCTTAGTTTGTAGTTTTACAAGGACTTCAGATACATTGGTTAGTTTCTCAAGTGTTTCTTGGTATTGTTGAAAGAGCTTAGCATATTCTTGATGAAGCGTTCTATACTTAGATAGTAGGTCTGTATAAGAACTATTCAACTTCTTAAGTCTCAATGATAGATTCTCTACTTTATAGGCTAATACCTCATTATTTCTCTGTAACTCATCGAGTGTTGATGCGAGTTCAACTAGTTGAACTAGTATTACTAGCGATAGAATACCTACAGCTATTAATATCATTGAAAGAGCTAGAATGACTTTTCTAGCACTATTCCTAAACATTGTCTTAACCCAAGAAAATCAAAAGAATAAGTTCAAGTAAAATATGTTGTGGTTGTAGTCTATGGTAAAACTACTCATAGGATATCGTGTTGGTTCTAAACTACAAAACAGCATATCTAGTGCTTCTAAGAGACTCTGGATTATGACTCCATTCATCTCTATACGTTACCTAGATCTACTGGAAAATGCTCTGTATAGAAATGTAGATCTAAGACTTATAGTTGATGAGGATAGCGAAGCTAGACAATATATCGAGACTAGACGTACTAATCTAGAACATCGTACTAGAGCTCTGAAGAATCTCCATGCAAAGATATACATAGTTGACGATACAGCATATCTAGGCTCTGCAAATTTAACTGAATCTAGTCTTGAAATAAATCTGGAGGTCCTTGTAGTGTTTAAGAGTAGTGATGAAGAGTTTAACGATATACTCCGTATATATGAGATGTTATGGGGTATAGCAAGACCTTTAACCTATTTGCGATGATGTGTTTCGACCACACTGAAGTAGTGATGTAGCGGTGGCTGTCTGAGCTAGGTACTAGACAGTTCTACCTCTATCAATTCTTGGTCTTCTACGCATTTTGAAGACTATGTTTATAACACCAGCTGGTGAAATTATATCACCATCTCTTAATGGAACCCATCCAATACCCTTAATATCCCTACCATTAACAAGTGTTCCATTAGAACTATTATCATCTCTAATAAAACACTGTATATCTTCAAGGTTTGTAGATCTACATGCAATTATGAATTGACCTCCCTTTGCTCTTCTGGTAATGTATATGAGATAGTGTTCAGGTATATAGTTCACAAAGTCTTCGCGTCCAAAAACTTTTACTTGTTCACCCAGAACAACAATCTTTTTTCCATCAGGAAAAACAAGTTCATATGCTATATTCATCAATTCTATACTTTCTCTCAATGGATACTCTCTATCCATTAACTCATACTCCAATCTAACACTAGCTCCTTGAACATCAACTATAGGTTTTGGAGGTTCTGTTTGTTGTACTCTATTCTTTGGACGTATAAAGGGTTCTACATAAGAACCACAATATATACAAAATCTACAATCTATAGGAATCTCTTTGCCGCAGAAAGGACATCTAGTAGTTCCTCTATCCATGTCCTATTACCGAGTTGTTCTCTGAGAACTAACTCTACGTTAAAGCTTATATCTTGATTACCTAAGCATCTAAGAAAGCTTTAATCCACAATGTTTACAGTATCTAGCATTTACTGGATTCAGAGTTCCACATCTAGGACATCGCTTATATCCTTGAAATCCCGAAACTATTGTCTCTTGCTGAGGTTCATGCATACTAATACTTCTCTCTATAGCTGATACAGGATACACTTCTATGACTCTATGTTCTTCAGATATGCTTCTAGGTACTTCAGATAGTTTTTCACGGTGTTGAACTACATGTAGATGTGTAGTAGGTTTCTCTTTATCTACCTCAGGCATCTCTATTCTTTCTCTGCGTATCCTAGGTTCAAAGAGATAGAATCTCAACAGTATCAGTAGACCTAGCGTTATAGAGGCTATTGCAGTTACTGCTATAACTACTTGCAAAAATATTAGCTGATCTACATACATTTTTCTCTCACTCTAAAATTTAGCTATGTACCCTATTATAGCTTGATAAGCAGTTAATCTGTACGAAAAACAGCTATGAGGTATGGACCTCTGTTCTTATCATATCCAAGCGCTATGATATCTCCATTCTGTAGCTCTACAGGTTCAGAAGAAACTCTCTTACCTCTCCAAACAATTCTCCAACCAGTTTCAGCTCTCCATATAGCTGTAGTATTTGTACTACCAAGATCTTGGAGATACCATCTTCCATTTCTTTCGAATATCTTTACATGACGTCTAGATATATAGAATTTTGGATCGAGATCTGGAGTTATTATTATGTCATTACTTGAATCTCTACCTATAGTTATAGCATTCGATGTTATTCTATATACTCTTCCAACTATAGCAATTCTTGGTCCTTTCTCTTTTATGTATCCACGATCTAGAATCTCCATTGCTTCATGAGCTGTTAAAGGTCTTCTACGATAGTCTGGATCCAGAAGTCTTGATATTAGTTCACCTAGTCTATCGTCAAAATCAACAATATGTTTTCTTGGATCTATAGGCTCTTTTAGATAGGGGTAGTCAGATGCATATTCTGTTGGATGTTTACCCGTAGCTGCATAGAGTAGCGTTGCACCTAAACTCCATAGATCACTTTGAGGTGTTGAGATTCCAAACATGCTCTGTTCTGGTGCTGTATATCCATGAGGCGATACAACCATCAAGTTCTCGACGTACAGACTAGCGTATTTCGCTGTTGCAAAGTCTATGATCTTGGGTTCACCATCGAATGTCAACATAATGTTTTTTGGCTTTATATCTCTATGAACAACACCTTTCTCATGGATATAGGCTAAGGCATTCAATAACTTTCTTGCTATACTTAAACACTTATCGTATCTACCTATAGGAGGATCTTCACTAAGTGTAAAACCCCTTATGAACTCGGTGACTAGGAATAGAACGTATTTATGTACAAGCTCATCAACGTATCTCTCAATATTTGGATGATCTAGAAGTTTTAGTATTGAAGAAGCGATTATCAGTCTTTCAATGTTTAGTCGCGTACCAACAGTATCGTTAGCCATAACAATGGGTTCTCTAACAACAACATAATTTCCCTTCTCATCTCTTCCAAGCCATAGAAAGCTCTGACCACCCTTAGAC
>CAZUDD010000130.1:0-4399 GCA_964619665.1 uncultured Desulfurococcaceae archaeon
CTCTATTAGCGTTGATACCTCTTTAACTTTACTGGGTGTGTAGTGGTGGAGTTTGCAATAGTAGCTCAAACACTTGAAATGCTTGAGCGTACGAGTAGTAAAACTCAACAGGCAGCTATTCTTGCTGATCTCTTTAGAAAGACGTCTAAGGATGTCATAGACAAGGTTGTATACATAATTCAGGGTACGCTATGGCCTGATTGGTATGGGTATCCAGAGCTAGGTATAGGTGAAAAGGGTATACAGAAAGCGATAGCTGTTGCTACTGGTGTACCAGAACATGAAGTTGAGAAACTCTATAAACAACTTGGTGATTATGGTAAAGTTGTTGAAAGACTCAAGCTCACAAAAAAGCAACCTAAATCCGTCGGTCTACTAGGTTTTATGAAGCAAGCTCAAAGGGATAGACTAGTCCGTAAGCTTACAGTGCAAGAAGTGTATGAGACCTTCACTAAGATTGCAATGCTTCAAGGTGAGGGTAGTAGAGAAGCCAAGCTTAAGCTGTTAACAGGGCTACTCATGGAAGCCGATGCTCGTGAAGCTAAATATATTGTGCGATTTGCTGAAGGTAGGTTAAGGTTAGGTGTAGGCGATGCAACTATAATGGATGGTTTAGCAATGGCTTTCAAAGCATCAAGAGATTTAATAGAGAGGGCCTATAATCTGTTGCCAGATCTTGGTCAAGTAGCTAAGATCTTAGCAGAAAAAGGAGTAGAAGAACTTAAAAAGATCAAACCTAGACCGGGAATACCCATTAGACCAATGCTAGCTGAACGTGCTAGCGATCCTAGAGAAATCCTTGATAAAACTGGCACTCCTGCCTTAGCTGAATTCAAATACGATGGTGAACGTGCACAGATTCATAAACTTGAGGATAAAATAGTGATATTCTCAAGAAGACTAGAGAACATCACAGAGCAGTACCCTGATGTTGTGGAAATGGTTCGTAGATGTGTTAAAGCGAAAGAGGCAATTATTGAGGGAGAGATAGTTGCTATTGACCCCAATACCGGTGAGTTTAGACCTTTCCAAGAGCTCATGCATAGAAAGAGAAAGAAGGATATCTATGAAGCTGTTAAGGAGTACCCCGTTGTTGTAAGACTCTTCGACTGTCTCTATGTTGATGGTGAGGATCTCACTACTAAGCCTCTCTCTGTTAGACGTGAAAAACTCAGGAGTATTGTTGAAGAAACAGAAGAGTTCAAGTTAGCTGAAGGTATATTAGTAGAGAATCCCAAGGAATTAGAAGACTTCTTCTTAAAAGCTGTCAGTAGTGGTTGTGAAGGTCTTGTGATAAAGGCTCTCCATAAAGACTCAATATATCAAGCAGGTGTTCGTGGTTGGCTATGGGTTAAGTACAAACGTGATTATAAGAGTGAAATGAGCGATAGCGTAGACTTAGTTGTGGTAGGAGCATTCTACGGTCGTGGAAGAAGAGCTGGAACTTACGGAGCACTTCTTGTTGCAGCCTATGATAGAGCGACAGGAACATTCAAGACAGTATGCAAAGTAGGTTCTGGTTTTACAGATGAAGACTTAGCCGAATTACCCAAGAAATTAGAACCTTATAGAATACCGCATAAGCATCCTAGAGTTGATAGTGAAATCGAAGCTGATGTATGGTTTGAGCCAGCTCTAGTGATAGAAGTTATAGGAGCGGAACTAACCTTATCACCTATCCATACATGTTGTAAAGGCAGAATCAAACCAGGTGTTGGAATATCAATAAGATTCCCAAGATTTATACGATGGAGACCAGATAAAAGACCTGAAGATGCAACTTCAACAGATGAACTATACGAGATGTATCTAAGACAACTCAAGAAGATAGGTACAGCGACTACCAGTGAAGTTGCTGAAGAAACATAGATTAGTATATTGTGGCGGGCCCGCCGGGATTTGAACCCGGGACCTCCGCCCAACAGCCGAGGTCGTGGTCTACGGGTTAAGAGCCCGCCGCTCTACCTGGCTGAGCTACGGGCCCACAACCATAGTGCTTAACACTAGTCGTGGTTTATAAGCTCTTACACCATGATTTCAATCCTTTTCAGGGTGTAGCTATGCTCACAAAACTTTTTGAAGATATCTATGCAGTACATGATCTTCCCATAGCCTATGTGAAGTCCTTTCGTACTCTACTAATAGCAGATCTGCATCTAGGATTTGAGGAAGAAATGGCAATGAAAGGGATTACATTACCACGTATACAATTGAGAAAGATACTTGAATATATAGAGAAAGCGTTGAGATACGTAGACAATGTACATAGATTAGCAATAGTGGGAGATGTAAAACACATATTCGGTAAATTAGGAAAAATCGAGTCGAAAGAACTAAGAGAATTCTTTCAGTTTGTATCAGGGATATTTAGTGAAGTAGTTTTAGTGAGAGGAAATCACGATATATTTGTTTACTCTATAGCGAAGAAATTCGGTGTTGAAGTGGTCGACGAGTTGTGGCTAGGAAATGTATTTGTTATTCATGGCCATAAACAAATACCTAGAGATGTGTATGCTAACATCGTTATTATGGCTCATGAACACCCGTCTATTGTATTAAGGGATTCTATCCAGACATCATTGAAACTACCGTGTTTTCTATTAGTGCCGTTGAAGAGGGGTTACCCTGCACTAGTTCTTCCAGCATGTGGTGTTTATCAAAGTGGAACAGCGATTTCAACACAAAATCAAGTGTATCTCTCACCAATACTTAGAGTTGAAGGTGTATTAGAAGATGCAATACCATTCGCTATAGTTGAGGGTGAAGGGGTATACAGACTACCTCGATTGAGAGATTTAGAGGAGTTGATGTATGCATTTAGCTTATAAACCCTTATCAAGTCCTTATAAATCCGGGTAAAAACTTATTTTGGGGTTTGAGATCATCGCAGAATTTAGACAAGATGATCTTGCTAAGAAATATTTTGGAGATCTCGACGCTAATATAACCGTAAAGATCGAGAACATTGTTGCAACAGTCTCCTTAGATCAAACACTAGATCTAGACTACATCGATAAGGTTCTACCAAACGTTGAATATAACCCAGATCAGTTCCCAGGTCTGATATTTAGGCTAGATTCACCAAGAGTAACTTCATTAATCTTCAAATCAGGAAAAATGGTTGTAACAGGTTCTAAGAGTACAGCAGAACTCATCAGAGCCGTTAAGAAGATAATCAGGACATTGATGAAGTACGGGATCGAGATCACAGGAAAACCAAGAATACAGATCCAAAATATATTGTAGCTTCAGCTAATCTGAACGTTGAAGTCGCACTTGAAAAAGCAGCATTCCTCTTACCCAATTCAATGTACGAACCAGAACAATTCCCAGGATTAATACATAGAATGAGTGATCCCCATGTAGTTTTGCTAATCTTCAGCAGTGGTAAGATGGTTATTACAGGAGCTAAGCGTGAAGAAGAAGTTTATGAAGCTGTAAGAAAGATCTACCTCAAACTCAAAGAGTTAGAGTGTATCAGAAAGCCTCAACGTGAAGAATCTCTAATGGAGCGTGAACTAGAGGTATCTACTGGTCGTAGAAGAAAACTTTCATACGAAGACTTCGTATTTTGACACTATTTCCCCTACTAAGTTTTATTGTCAGTGTGAGATAGGTTCTTCATCCCTTAGCAGTCCTAGGCTGCCCACTTCATCATCCAGAAAACGCTTACTGAGTAGAGACTACTTAAGTGGTAAAGACGTAATGTCTATGATCTTCGATTCTTGATATAGTCTAGAAGAGATCTTGCTTTTGAAGTACTATAAATCTGTGTAGCTCCCTCTAGAACATTCTTTATGAGCGTAAAGTCTGTAAAGAGTATTGAGCGTAATCGTGGATTATAGAGTGCTGCTGCAGGATGAATTGTTGGTATAACCTTGACTTCGTATCCCATTAAATTCAATTCGTATACTCTACCCCTCATCTTCATAACTCCATTCCATTTATTATGTGACTTCTCAAAAACCCATTTTCCTGCAACATTTCCTAGTGTTATGATTATAGCTGGTTGAAGAAGTTTGATTTGTTTCTCGAGGTAAATACTACAAGCTTCAATTTCTTCTGGTAATGGTTCTCTATTCTCTGGAGGTCTACATTTAACTACGTTAGTTATGTATACATCTTCACGTTTTAACCCAATACTCTCTATAGCTAATGTCAATAATTTTCCTGCAGCTCCAACAAAAGGTCTTCCCATTTCATCTTCTGTAGCACCAGGTGCTTCACCGATAAACATTATCTTGGCATCTCTAGGACCTTCACCTGGTACTGCATTCTTTCTATTACGGTGTAATGGGCATCTCTTACAATTCTTAATTTCAGCTTCAAGCTCTGTCCAAACATCGTATTGAACCATATATTGCTCCCACCAGATTCTTAAGGAGAACTAAGCTATTAA
>CAZUDD010000131.1:0-4398 GCA_964619665.1 uncultured Desulfurococcaceae archaeon
CTTCATATATCTTTGCTTAAGTCTTATCCTAGATGAGAATACTCCTCGAAGAGCTGTTGCATATTTTCCATGATATAGGTAGCCATGGATCCTGGTTAATCGTGGTTTATACTTGAGGATTGTCTTTGCATAGTCTTCTGGTGTTGATATTATTATTTTAGCAATACCCTTCCTATTCAATTCGTCAACTATCGGTATCACATCATCAGCTTCAGGTAGGTTCTCATAGCCATCGAGTAGCAATACCGTTTTTCCTGTTGCTGAATATGGTAGTAATGCCTTTAACTCGCCCTTAACTCTATATTCAGCTAATTCAGGATATTTAGATAGCCTCAAAGCATTTCTATAGCTTTCAAGGAGATATATGGCCAATACTTTAGTTCCATCAACTGATTCCCATATATATGCATCTTTGACTTCATCCCTCTTAACGCCAAGACCTCTAGTAAAGAATATTGCATCTATATCAAATTCCTTAAGTATTTTGGGTACTGTTCCAGGAAAACCAAATATATCTATCAACCAGCCAACTTTCATAACGTTACCAAATTTTTGGGCATCTTTATGACCAATTAATAGATTTCTAATCCATACTTCACCATCTGTAAGATTCCAATCAATTTGTGAATAGAATGGCCCTATGAGTAACCTACCCTCTTTAACATATCTAGAGATCTCTAATTCCTTGGCTTTACGTATATCATCAGGTAGTCGATCAAGGTATTCTTTTAATATGTGTGTCTGACCATCAAGTACAAATCTATAGGAGGGATATTTCCTCAATTTATTGAGAATCTCATCAAATAGCTTAGGAAGTAATGAAACTGAATGCTTACGTTGAAAAGCCCATGCAGGATCCCAATGCTGATGAATTATTATGTGCACTTCAACATCATTCAATGACACATTTTCACCCCATATCAATTGGAAAAAGTAATTAATTTTAGAGTTACGTAGTCTTATACTCTGCAAACCATAAAATAGTTGGGGATTAGTCGTGGTAAGTATAAATAGTTTGAAAGAGCTTATAAGAGCTCAAAGAAGCCATAAACCAAAACCATCAAAGTACATTATGAGTTCTAGAGGACTTCTGTTTTAGCTTTGGCACTGGTAAATCAACTTCCCGCGTATCCTAATTACTTGACTATGGGTAAATATCTATACTCCTTTGTGCATTCCCCGTATACATGAAGCTTCATAGCATAGAGTAAGTCTCGTATGAATGACCATAGCATTAAGGGCTGAATCTACATCAAAGTTGAAGGTTATGCCGTTGTAGGGATTTAATAGAATCCATAGCTTTTATGATCATAATCAATTAGATGCACCATACAACATTCACAATATCAATTCACGGTATCGAACTTTAGAACATGATCACAGCATTAGGTTCTATCAAAATCCAAACATCTTCAGAGATTTTGAGTAGACACTCAAGATGAAGTTAACGAGGAATAAAATCCTCTGATATAATTCCTTGAGATTATACCCGCTATAACGGAACAATATATAAGGCTTCTACACATAGTTGTATTGAATATGTATATAGTGGATGAAAGCTAAAGTTAGTAAGCTATTAGATATGTTGTAACAGTTATGTAAGGTGAGTATATGAGGATCGCATTTATATCAACATATCCTCCAATGCCATGTGGCATAGCTGAGTATACGTGGTATTTAGTCAGAGAGTTGAAAAGGTTAGACCGAGATATAGATATCACCATCTTTTGTGATAAGAATGCTAAGAACGGTATTTTCAAAGATGACGGTATTTTAGTTGTACCTAGCTTTATTCCTAGGAATAGTGTAGTTGAACTCCTTGAGAAGATGCGTACATATGGACCTTATGATATAGTTCACATTCAACATGAATACAGTATATTTCCTGTAGATCTGGATGAGTTCATAATTATCCTTAAATATCTTAGGAAAATGGATATAACGAAAAGGATCATTGCTACAATGCATAACGTATACCATATCTCTAAAGGAAGAGAATTTATCGAGTATCAAATAAGATTTGTTGATGTATTGGATAAGGTCATAGTTCATAGTGTTACGCAATTATATGAGCTAATATTTCAAGGTATTAGTCCAAGCAAAATTGTTCTAATACCTCATGGCACACCAGAATGCAGTGACATCGATAGAGATAAAGCTCTTGAACTACTTAATTTAGAGAATCTTAAAGACAAATTCATAGTGTTTTTACCAGGATTCTTGAGATGGGATAAAGGTGTTGATATAGTGTTAAAAATTACAAAGCTAGTTGGAGCATTGAAAAAGGACATCGTGTTTGTCCTTGCAGGTATACCGCAAGAATCTGATAATGAATACATACAGCGAAGCCTTGAAGAGGTTTTAAGCAATGATAATATTGTCTATATACCTAAGTATCTATCTAGACACGAAATGGCACTACTAATAAAGGCTTCAGACCTAGTAGTTTTACCATATAGAGACCATATTGGTCATCTAGGTGTTAGTGGAGTACTACATATGGCTATAGCATGTAGAAAACCTGTTGTGTGTAGCTATACCCCAAGACTCGTTGAGTGTAACATGCTAGCTCCAGAAATATCGATACCTATAGATTCACACAATGAATTAGCTAAGCTGATAGTTGATATAGCTGAAAACTATGATAGCTATATAGAGAAGTTGAAGAAATTATGGAGTTATGCTGAGGAAACATCATGGAGTAGAATTGCACAGAAACACCTTGAACTATATCGAGAACTCATAGCTAGTTAACACACTCATTTCTAAGTCAACACTAATACTTGTTCTATACTGCGTTGTGTAGATGTCCAGACCTTATCTCGATGGTGTAGGTATAGCTCATATACCTCCATATACATGTCATGATAATTGCTGTAAATATCAGAGTCCGTATTGCAGCATACTACGTACAGACTTGTCATGAATTTGATGATAGAGCTGTATTGCCCATTTCCAAGACTAGGGCCAGAACCAAAGAGACTGCTTTACCTAGTCTCCATTTAGAGCATTGGGAGAACTTATGTACATTATCGTGATCATGTTGATGGATATGAAATACCAAAATCCATGTAGATCTCTACAAGGTGTACCTCTCGATATTGAATAGAACGGTGGTATACACATAGACTTAATCTCTATACCCATTATACGCAAAATACTGTAGACGATAAGTACTCCAACATCGTTAATAGCCATAAACATAATGAGTATTGCTAGATACATCAGAGAGCTAACAGTGAGTTTACTGGATCCCGAAATACCGTTAATAGGTTCGAGACCGTATTCAAACCATGAACTGTGTTTAGCTGGAACAACAATGAGTATAGGACTAAGCATAGCAGATCCTATCACTATGCAGATACCTATTATCTCTTTGTAGATACTAATGTTTTAGCTATGTATAGTTCAAAAATGTACAGAGTGTTAGTGTTAATCCAAGACTAAAACTCAAAATAGCATTGAGTACATGATCGTGAGTACAAAAAGTATTTTCATGAACTTCAATAGTTTGCTGATCGGGTCAACACTATCTCTAAGGCTTTTACTCAATGCTATTACACCTCAACACTAATACTGAGTCTAGGATATGGAGAGAGTATCTATATTGTTGAAATCTTCAACTGTAGATCAGTACAATAACTACTTATAGCAGAGTTCTGAAAACTGTATGTATCCATGGTAGAGAATAGTATTGATAGATGGTTGCAACCATTTTAATACACGAAATTAATAGTATTATAGTGATGTATGAGGTGGGATTGCTGGTTTGGAGCTTGAGTTTGAATGGATGTTAGAGATAGCGCTTGTATTAGGTGCTGCTAAAGGTCTTGAAGCATTATTTGTACGTGTAGGTCTTGCAAGAGTATTGGCTTATATAACTGTTGGCCTAATTGTTGCAATTTCAAAACCATTTCTAGGCTATGAAGTTTCACATATACTAAAAGCATTTGCTTATCTAGGTATTATATCACTTCTATTCCATGCAGGGTTAGAGAGCAGTCTTAGGATGTTTATGAGGGGTCTAAAGAAGGCTGGTATTGTTGCTGTTGGTGGTGTTCTAGGCGCATTAATATGTGGATTCATTGCAGCACCATTTCTAGGACTAAATCCTGTATCAGCTTTTGCATTAGGAACAATACTATCTGCGACATCTGTCTCTATAACCGTTAAGACATTCGAAGAACTGGGATGTTTATCATCTATAGAAGCACAGACTATCATTGGTGCTGCTGTTGTTGACGATGTTCTGGGCCTACTACTCCTAGGAATGCTCTATAGTGTTAGTACTGGTGAAACAAACATCTTTAGACTTATTGAAGTTACAGCAATAGCTTTTGGTCTATGGATAGGAGTTGCACTATCTTTTGAAAAATTCTCTCGTAAACTCTATAGAGC
>CAZUDD010000132.1:0-4373 GCA_964619665.1 uncultured Desulfurococcaceae archaeon
GCTAATCGTCGTACTAGAACTAGATCCTTAGGTCAAGTACTAGAGGTACTGGAATGGATTTTGTGACAGTATCTTCAAGTTTTATATCCTCGAAAGTATACTTTACTTCAACATACTGACTACGGAACTCAAGGACTTTTTTCTTAACCTCATTTGGATCTTTCTTATCTATTACGACTTCCTTCATGAATTCAGCTATGATATCCATATCGCTTTCCCTCATACCAAATCTGGTCATTTCCTGAACACCTATTCTAATACCACTGGGATTCTTTATTGCATCTGGAGGATCATAAGGTAACAAATTCTTGTTTACAATGATATTAGCATTCTCTAAGAGTTCAGCAACTTTAGCTCCACCTCCAAGTTCTCGTACGTCTAGTAACACTTGGTGAGATTTTGTGAATCCTAAGTGTTCACCTAGAACTTTGAATCCTAGTGAGTGAAGCGCTTCAGCTAACCTCCTTGCATTTCTCACTATTTGATCTGCGTATGTTTCACCGAAATATTTCATTTCTAGAGCTGTTATTGCTGTAGCTGGCAGCCTATGTAGGTGGTGATTACTTACAAATTTAGGGAAGACAGTCCTAGATATTTCCTTATATAGCGATTCTATGTTTGTGAAAATAACACCTCCTTGTGGACCTGGAAAAGTTTTGTGTGTCGAAGCTGTGACAACGTCTGCTCCTAGATCTAATGGATTAGGCCATCTTTTCCCCATTATCAATCCTAGTACATGAGCAGCATCGTATACTACCTTAGCATCACAGCTATGCGCGGCTTCTGCTAACTCTTTAACTGGATGTGGAAAGAGATAGACACTTCCTCCCAAAACAATAAACTTTGGCTTTATAGTCTCAATGGCTTTCACAGCTTTATCTATATCTATATTCATATTCTCTTCATCATACGGCATCTCTATGTGTTCAATACCTAGCGCTCCCAAAGTACCAAACTTTGTATGGCTAACATGAGCTCCTGCTTGTACTGGAGCTATCAAGGCTTTTTCGCCCGGTGAAGCTAAGACACGGAATACTGTTGCATTGGCTATAGTTCCACTTATAGGTCTAAGATCGGCATAGCTACATCCCATTAACTCGCACATTAGTTTTGATGCTAAGACCTCAGCTTCATCGACATACCTAGTACCTTGATAGTATCTCTTAAAGGGTTTACCCTCAGCATATCGATGCATCATATCTGTTAAGTAAGCTGAAAGCGCTAATGGACTCATAACGTTTTCGCTCGCGATAAGGTTTATACATTCATATAATCTCCATCTATTGTGTTTAGCTACAATATCGAGGATCTTTGAGAGTTCTTCTCTATAGCTCAAATGTTGACCCCTATCAAAATAGAGCGAACTAGTCTATAAATACAAAATTTCATACTGGTATAGGCTACGATATGTAGATATCCTTGGTATATGGTTTACCTGCCTTGAAGTATATGATCCTAAGTATGTAGGGCTTTGAATAACTAGACCTGAACTCTAGCTTAACACTATGACTTTTATTGGGTTCTAATGGACCAATCCTTCTACTCGCTATGACTGAGCCCAAGCGAAGAACTGCTAGTTGAACATCATCAGCAACACCGTCACCCTTGTTGATGAGCTCCATTTCGATGATTTTCTGAGCTTGATATTCTTTGAATTTTAGGTTTTCGACTTCAATAATAGGTTTTGGTATTGCTGATAGTATTGCTACGGTATAGAAGTAATTGAGTGCTATACCGCTTTTACTAATAATTCTAAAGCTCTTAGGATAGTTTGACTGTACATTGAAATCGATTAAGTTGAAACCAGGACTAGTCCTTATGGTTTTAGTGAGTGCTCTATCATTATTCAGTAGCACAGATATATCGAGATCACACATCTTCGGAGAAACAACACCAATATATAGCGTTGATTCTGAACAAGGTGTTAGTTCAACTTGTAATTCTCGTTGGATTTCAGTCCAAGAAAGCATTGGATCTATTCTCATTTCAAACTGCGTCAAAGTATTATCCTTACTATATTCATGAATTGAAAGCAGAGCTACATGATGTATTTTTATCGGCGTTCTACCATCATATGATATCCTCACATACGGCTTTGTTGTCTTTATAGCTGAGGTTACATCGTATAGAAACAGATCGAAGTATTGTTTTGCTGTTGAAATTTCAATATTAGGTTTAAATTCACGTGTCAATACAACATTTTCGAAAACTAGTTTCCACTTATACATTCTGTTGAATGGTTCGGACATAGAGGTTAACACTAATAGATATGCTTTAAGAGGTCTTAATTCGGGAAGCGTTACATTAGCATGAACATCCTTACGATGTTGAAACCCTATGACTTCATCCTCAATCATTGAATAGAGAAGTGATATTGCATTCTTATAGCTTTCACTAAGCTTTATCTCCAAAGATATTCACCAATTACTCAATTAGCAGAATTCAAGGATTAAAGCTTACTAGAGAGCCAATTAATTACTCATCAATTCAGTGTATATGTTCAACCTTGATTTTTTATACGGTCTATCAACTCGCACAGCTTACATATTCTTCTTCCTGGTGATGTTGGTTCACCACATAATTCGCATAGAGGTAACGATATTGTACGTCTATTATAGGTCTCTACAAGTGGTTGAAGAATGTCGTCAAAGAATTCAAGGATCTTCATCGTAATTCCTGGATAGCTCCACTCCATATATTCAAGTAGTTCACGAACTTTAGCTCTAAGTGTAGGTCTGAGCTCTATATATGGACATTCTATGTCTTGAAGTCTAAAGCCCTTTATATATGCATAGATTGTCGTTTCATACTCATAGACTTTTCTCAATGGCTTAACTTTCCTTACAATTCTTGGATTTCTAACTTTGTTTAAGGGATGTACTTGGACTAGTCTGGCTATATCTCCACGTAGAACATTTATTATATATGTCTGGACTTCATCATCTAGATTGTGTGCTGTAAGAACTTTGTCTGCTCCTAGATCTCTAGCTATGCTATTCAAAACTCTCCTTCTACCCATACCACAATATGTGCATGCAGAAATTTGTGATTCAAGATTTTCTTGAAGTTTCATGAACTCTTCTACTGAATATCCTAGCTTATCCTTTAATGTCACCACTATGTGTTCAACACCATAGATTTTCGTTAATCTCTTTGCTTCTCTTATCTCTTCTTCTCTATTGTACTCTGATATACCCTCTATTATCGTTACAGCTATGATCTTGGAAGTATCATGTATTTGAGCTATTATATCAAATAGTGTAAGACTATCCTTGCCACCAGACAATCCTATAACGATCTTATCTCCTGGATCTATCATTTTGTATTTCTTAATTTGTTGTAAAACACGCTCAAGAATATCATTTGCAAAGCATTCTGCACATAATCTACGACCTGTATGTCTCTGGTATACTACGGCATGTCTGGTACGACACACATCGCATCTTAGAGTCAAAGTAGAATCCCGAAGATTATAGTCTAAGATCTACTCATACCTTCTCTTACTGCTCTAACTTCATCTATGCTATGTATAACGGCACCCATACTCTCTATAAGGTCTTTAACTTTTTCAAAGTCTATATCGCTACCCTCAATTATTATTGTGAGCGTAAGTGTTTCAACATCTATCTCATTAACCTTTATATCTACTTGCGTTATACCGTCCAGTTCCGTCAACTTTTGAGCTAAATCAATTATCGTGGGTCCACGTAGAGTTTTAAGTACATCTAATACAAGCCTTATTATTGCCATTTTGAATTGCACCGCCATATGAGGATAGAGTGTGTCCCAGAGCTCTAAGTGCTTTAATACTATACAAAGCTATGAAGTTAGTGCTTATGCACTGATGTCACCTACGTAAAATTCTCTCTATAGGTATTATCTTTGAGGTTACAGTTATTATCAATATGATCTCAACCACTATTATGGTCATGACCATCAATGCCGTATTAACAAACATTTTTGCAGCACTATCTACGAATAAAGCTATTTGAAAGAATGGATCTATACATAGTATCAATTTCTGAATTAGATTGAGTTTACTGAAGTCTATATATGGATACGATAGAAAGGCTATGAAAGAGAGAGCCGATATAACCATAATTGAGATATATGGAGCTGATCTAGGACTTGAGGCCATTATTATGGGTATACTTATAGCTATACTGAGCATTATAGTTAATACAATTGCTATGATAATTATCCCAATCGATTTTAGAGACAAATAACTCAATACATTGAAACCTGATGTATGTGATACAAAGATTAGGAATGCTATGATCTCAATGATTGAGGCTAGTAAACCAACAATACAACCACTTATGAGCTTAGGTACCATAAGGGTACGTAGTCTAAGGTTTGTAGATACCAATAAC
>CAZUDD010000133.1:0-4353 GCA_964619665.1 uncultured Desulfurococcaceae archaeon
GATTTGGGTGATAAAATGCTAACTTCTATCTCTAGTTACATCAAGATATCACTTAGCGTTATCATCACACTACTACTAATCGCAAACATAAGTGTACATGCGGCAACGTATTACACAAATTCTGGACGTCCAATGACGTATGAAAAGATCCTCAACATGCTAAAGAGTCAAGAACTATTAACATTTCAGAGAGCAAATGAAGAAGCTATAACATTGACCAGAGCTGTAGAAACCATTAACGCTAAAGACACAGAATACAAAGGTGAAGGTATTGGAATAGCAATTCTTGACACAGGTGTAGACCCAGACTTCTTCACAGACGAAAATAACTCTATTTCCATACATTTCTTTGCTGAAGAGATTAGGAACAATATAGTCATTCACTTCTTCGTAAGTACTGGTGATGTAAGGAGGAGTGACTATCCCAATAGTCGGGACATAACTGATAACCCCCATGGCACATTAGTTGCAGCAATGATCGTCGCTAATGAAGAATACAATGGAACGCACTATAGAGGCTCAGCTCCAGAGGCTAGAATCATAGACATAGTATTCCCGACATCAGAAAGAGGCGTTATCATAGATCCATCTGCTCTACAAAGAGCCGTTACATGGATTTTAGAGAACAAAGTCGAATACAATATAATGATAGTAGTCTGCTCTTGGGGCTCTCCTGGTGATGGGTTCCTCGAATATGATCCAATATCAAGAAAAGTTATTGGATACGATATAGTTGCTAAGTACATCTCAGATCTATTATCTCATGGTATTGTAGTTGTCGCTGCTGTTGGTAATTATGAAACGGAGAATCAACCTCCTGATTCACCAGCCGCTATCCCTGGCGTTATCGCTGTTGGCGCAACTAACCCTCGTGGTACTGCTACCCCTTGGGATGATATTGTAGCAGACTTCAGCGTTAGAGGCCCAACGATACATCTTGTTACGAGGCCTCGTATTAAACCCGATGTAGTTGCACCTGGCATAATCCGCATTCCGCCTTATTACGATCCGGTGGACAAGGAAATTAAGCGTACCATAGAGGGCACATCGTTTTCAACTCCACTTGTTGCTGGTGGTATTGCCCAGATAATTCAAGCATTCAAAGAGATCTATGGTCGTTATCCAACACCGGCTGAAGTTATAGCATTACTTCGTCAAACAACTGTAAAACCGGCAATCTTAACAGATTACTCAGTATATCCTAACCCGGAAGCTGGTTGAGGTATACCGAATATAGGTAAAGCAATAGAATATATTGAGAACAGAAGACCTATAGATAAGCAACTAATGATAGACTGGACATGGAGTGGTTCTAGTGGTAGCCCCGGTATAGGTATTGACACAACACCTGTTACAGTCAGAGACCCTGCCTATTGGGATGGTACAGCTATAAGAATTGATAGGCTCTTTAATCCTAATAATGCTATGGGTTATCTCGTTGATTATAGGACTCGTAGTGGTTCTTGGATTAGGATTGCATGGAAATTCAATGTTCCTTGGATTGAGCTTAACTACGAGAAGTACTGGCTTTGAGTACCAGAAGCAATAACTAAGAGATTGGTTGTTGTGACAGGATATGCAACAAGCAATGATACATATGTGTTTAGAGCTGTATTTAGAATTGAAAGTGATGCTGAAAGACCTCTTTCAGTGCCACTATGGATTGAGCTAATTCTAGAGGAGAATCAAATGAAGATTGAGGTAAGACCGTATTTAGAGAATGTATCTATTGAGAAAAGACCTAGTTACTACAGATTTACCGTGTTTATAGATAATGATTTCCATGGTGCTTGGTATGACTATGCTATAGTTGAGGGTTCTACAATATATTATGAGACTTCAAGAACTTGTTGGTGTTGGTGTATATATGGGGAGATTCATGATACCCAGTACCCTGATTCTATAGGTATAATAGCTTTCCTTGACACTGAAAATGCATATACATACTATGTAAAGATGTGGGTATTGAGGTATGACTGGGATTTGTGGAGAGCTTCTGACCCTGATCAATATCTAGATGGTGAGTATGTGTATGGAAGAGATATCACGGTATTTGTTGGTGGTACAGCATATGTAGATTATAGGAGCGGAGAAACAAGATTTAGAGTTACAATAGATTTCTCATATTATATATCTCACAGCTATAGCTATGGAAGTACAGAACGTCGAGAATTACATGAGCATTCAATTGTACCGCTACGTCCTCTACTCATTCGTTGTTAAATGGTTTTTCAACTTTCTTTCATATGTTTAGCTCGTATATCTCTGCACAGAGTTCTCTTGGTAATGCACATCTGAGTGTCTCTATTATTTTCTTTGCTGCTTGTCTAAGTCTTTCTTTTTCTTCTAGTGTTAGTTCTAACTCGATTATCTTTTCAACACCGTTTCTACCTATTACTGCTGGTACTGATAGTGGTATTCCTCTATAGCCATATTCACCATCTAGAACTACTGATACTGGATAAATCTTTTTCTCATCTGATAGAATAGCTTTTATGAGCTGTGCTATTCCAGCGCCTGGTGCATGATTTGAGCTATGACCTCTCAACCTGATTATTTCGCTACCTGATCTCCTAACTTCTTCCTCTATACGCTTCATCTCTTCATCGCTGAGAATCTCTGATAGAGGTTTTCCATCTACAGTACTATATCTGAACATACACATCATTGCTTCTCCGTGTTCACCCATAACAAGTGCATCGACTCTCGATGGTGGTACACCGAGTTTCTTTGCAACTATGTATTTCATTCTAGCTGAATCAAGCATTGATCCAAAACCAATAACTCTATTTCTCTTAAAACCTGTTACTTTCCATGTAACAAAGGTTAGTGCATCAACAGGATTAGTAACAACGATAACTATAGCCTTAGGACAGTACTCAGCTATTTTCTCTGATATCGTATAGACAGTACCTGCATTAGCACTAATCAACTGTTCTCTTGTCATACCAGCACTTCTAGCAATACCAGCAGAGATAACAACAATATCACTACCACTCATATCTCTATAATCACTAGAACCAACAACATCTAGATCAATACCCAGCATAGATACCATGTGTGCTAGATCAAGAGCTTCACCTCTAGCTCTATTACCATCAATATCGATTAGAACTACATCAGCTAGTCTACTCAATAAAACATGCTTTGCTACTTCAGTACCAACACGACCAGCACCAACAACAGCAACTCTATACCTCATAGAACCTCAAACCTCAGATTTAACTCCAAGAGATTTATAGCTTCATAAACTCTCTCTATATGACAAATAGCGTTCTAGACACTGTATAGACTGAGATAAGCTTTTATATACTTAGAATCTACGTTGATGTAGGGTCTAACTTTGGTTGAGTTTCCAGCTATGATCGAGTATCTAGGAGCTTCAATGACAAAACCAAGAGCATTTGTAAAGATAGTTCTTGCTGAGAGAAAAGCACTGACATTTAGTTTTGCTATAGTTGCTATAGTATCAGCAATGATAGGTCTTGTGACTACACATACACTCGTAGTAAAACCATTGAGATTGATACCCATAAACATAATACACGTTGTAAGCTTATCTGTGATAATACTATCGATAGTTGTATCCATATTCTTAGGATTGATCTCATGGCTCTTCATAGGATTCATAAACTATCTAATCCTTAGAGGATTTGGAGGTAAAGCATCATTTGAAGAAACATTAACTGCATTAACCTGTTTCTACACACCATACTTCATAGTGGGGATACTCTCGATACTAACAATGTATACAGGACTTGTAGTTGGTACACTCATAATAATTGTTGGACTCTCAATAGCCTTTATATGGGGATTAATCTCCTGTTCTTCAGCTCTATCCGAAGTCCATAAGGTAAGTACCTTGAAAGCCTTTCTCTCAATAATACTTACATTCATAGTCATAACTATTGCACTTTGGGGAATACCCATAGTATTGGCTTTAACATGAGGTGAAATACATGTTTACACGTATAGAGAAAACTCTTGGCATTCTATTCATTGTAGGTATAGTCGTCGGAGTGGTAGTACCTATCTACAGTACTATTCATGGTGTAGGTGTTGGAGGGACAGAGATTAGAGTATCGATAAAGGATGTATTGTCATGGATAAGAGGTTTTACACATCTAGGTATAGAGCTAGTCTATAACAAGACTATAGATATTGAAGAACCTATAGATATAGAGTTAAAGTCAATGGCATCAACAATACATATCGAGGAAACCAATAGGAGTACAGTAAACATTAAAATCTATAAGAGTACACTAGGATTCGACATTGATCATGGAAGATATAGTGTTGAATACGATAGAGATAGAGGATTACTGAAAATCGATGTCAATGGATATATAGTCG
>CAZUDD010000134.1:0-4351 GCA_964619665.1 uncultured Desulfurococcaceae archaeon
GTGTAATCTATGTAGAGCCAGAACATTCAAACAGTAGAGGTCGTTGGAGAATTAGGCATGAGAAGAGAAAGAAAGGTCGTAGAAGAGGTCCTGGAAGAAGAAAAGGTAGTAGTGGTGCTAGACAAGATCCAAAACGATCTTGGATAAATAGAATCAGAAAGATTAGGAGGTTTCTAAGATGGTTAAGAGATCATGGTGTAATTGATCGAAAAACCTATAGGAAACTCTACATGATGGCTAAGGGAGGCACATTCGATAGCCTATCATCTCTCAAAAGATATATGAAAGACCATGGAATACTACCTCAAGACTATGAGTAAAGGTGATTATCTTGGCTAAAGGACCAAAGTATAAGGTTCCAAAGAGAAGAAGACGTGAAGGAAAGACTAACTATCATAAAAGATATAAGATGATTAGAAGTAGGAAGCCGATATTTGTAGTTAGAAAGACCAACAAGTACATAATTGTGCAGATCGTCTATCCTACACCAATAGGCGACTATACACTCGTAGCTGCACATAGTCGTGAACTCGTTAAGTATTTTGGTTGGAGAGCGGGTACAAAGAATACACCAGCAGCTTACTTAACAGGTCTATTAGCTGGTTTAAGAGCAGTTAAACTTGGAATTAGTGAAGCTATTCCGGATATCGGTCTACATAGACCAGTTCGTGGTGCTAAGGTTTTTGCAGCTATTAAAGGAGCTATCGATGCTGGTTTAAAGATTCCTTGTTCTGAAGAGGTGTTTCCTGATGAGGATAGGATAAAGGGTATAACCATAGCTGAGTACGCTAAGATGTTAGCTGAGTCTGATCCAGAGAAATACAATAGACAGTTTTCACAATTGATAAGGAATGGTTTTGATCCTAGACTACTTCCACAACATTTTGAGGATGTTAAGAAACGAATATTAGAGGTATACAGATCTATTGAATCAACGAATATTGCATCTGAGGTACTTCAAAAAGTAGTAGCTTTATGAGGTTAAGCATTATGTCGACTACGAGAAGTCTTGAAGAATGGGTTCCCCGAACAAAACTTGGTTGGCTTGTTAAGCAAGGTAAGATAACATCCATAGACCAGGTCTTCGCTAATAACTGGGTTATTAGAGAACCAGAGATTGTCGACTATCTAATGCCTGATCTTAGACATGAGATTCTCGATATAACGCTAGTTCAAAAGATGACTGATGCAGGTAGAATCTCTAGATTTAGAGTTCTTGTAGTTGTTGGTAATGAGGATGGTTATGTAGGTCTAGGACTAGGTAAAGCTAGACAGCTTAGAGTAGCTATTGAGAAAGCTCTAGTTGATGCTAAACTGAATTTGATACCTGTTAGAAGAGGTTGTGGTAGCTGGGAATGTAGGTGTGGTGAACCGCATAGTGTTCCATTTAAAGTTAGAGGAAAAGCTGGTAGTGTTGAGATATTGTTGATACCAGCTCCAGCTGGAACAGGACTTGTTGCCGGTAATGTTGCAAAGACAGTTCTTAGAATGGCGGGTATAAGAGATGTATGGACATGGACTAGAGGTGAAACTAGAACAACTATAAACTTTGCTAAAGCAGTATTTGAAGCACTTAGAAACACCAATAGATTCGTAACACCTTATGACTGGACAAAGACTTCGTGAGGTTTCTATACAATGGCACTCTACGCCATAATAAGAATTCGTGGAATACCAGATACTCCATACGATATCGAATACACATTGAGACTCCTAAGACTAGTCAGAAAATTCCATTGTGTTCTTTACCCGGATACACCATCAATACGTGGTATGCTTCAAAAAGTTAAGGATTGGGTTACTTGGGGTGAAATCAATAGAGATACACTCATAGAGTTACTGCGAAAACGGGGTAGAATTGTAGGTAATAAACCTTTAACTGATGAATTCGTGAGAGCAAAACTATCATTACCTTCAATAGAAGCTCTAGCAGATAAGCTACTATCTGGTGAACTTCTATTTCATAAATTAGAAGACTATGGTATTAAACCTGTATTTAGACTACATCCGCCTAAAGGAGGTTTTAAAGGTAGTATTAAGAAACCCTATGGATCTGGTGGAGAGCTAGGGTATAGAGGTTCTGCTATAAATGAACTTCTTAGGAGGATGATATAATGGTTGTTCGTAGAGAGAAAAAGAGTCGTAAAATGCATGGATATAGGAACAGAGGTTGGGGTAATGTAGGTCAGCACAGAAGAGCTGGATCCAGAGGTGGTGTTGGAGCTGCTGGTATGCATAAACATCGATGGTCATGGGTCATAAAGTATTTTCCTGATTGGTTTGGAAAAAGAGGCTTTACACCACGAGGTCCCGAGCATACACCTGAAATAACAACGATAAATCTCGATAGAATTAACGAGATAGTTGAGGACATGATTAGAAAGGGTATAGCTGTATATGAAAATAATCGCGTTGTAGTTGATACTACTAGTATGGGTGTTGCTAGAGTTCTTGGTAGAGGAAAGATTAGATATCCAATAAAGCTTATTGCTTATAGTATTACAGAGAAAGCTAAGGAAAAGATTGAGAAAGCAGGTGGTATTGTAGTTCTAGTTAAGAAGTAGCTTTTTCAGTGATGTCACGTTAAGCTTTTAATATTATTTAAGCTCATTCATGCTTAGGTGCTTTGTATTGGGTTTACTCGATATCTTAGAGAGAATAGGGAAGCTAATACCGTCAGCACCTAGACCACCACGAAGAATTCCTCTACCAAGAAGACTACTCTACACAGTACTAGTTGTAGTAGCATTCATAGCATTATCCTCAACACCTCTCTATGGAATACCAACAGGTGGTGGAGGCGGTGGTTTCTTCTTCTCACCCATCATCTCGATAGTGCTAGCAATGACGAGAGGTACTCTAGGTCAGCTTGGTATTGGGCCTATCGTAACTGCTGGTCTAATTCTACAGATTCTCGTTGGTGCAAAACTCATTAAGTTGGATCTAACTAATCCTGAAGACAGAATAAAGTTTACATTTGCATCTAAAGGTCTTGCTGTTGTACTATCATTTGTAGAAGCAGCTGGATTTGCATTTAGTGGGTATTATTGGGGTACAACAAGACCTAGTATATGGATACAACTCTTAGTAATGTTGCAACTCGTATGGGGTGCACTACTGATCATAATGCTTGATGAAGCAATGCAAAAAGGATGGGGATTAGGTAGCGGTATTAGTCTATTTATCCTTGTTGGTGTTGCAAGAAGAGTATTTGTAGATCTGTTCTCTCCAATAGTATTTAGAGGCATCGAACCATTTGGTATCATACCAGCTACAATACATCACATAGTCAACGGTAGAGTTGACTTTCTATGGCTATTCATAGAGAGAGCAAGACTCTATATGCCTACATACCTAGGATTGATAACAACATTTAGTTTGATAGCTGTACTAGCCTATCTACAGATAGTACGTATCAACATACCCATAACAAGTCCTAGAATGAGAGGTATTAGAGCTAGAATACCACTACAGCTACTCTATGTAACGAACATACCAGTACTATTGACAGCAATACTCTTCTCAGACATAATACTCTTTAGTCAGATAGCTGTTGCAATAAATCCTGAAGCTAGACCAACAGCTGAATTCATAAGATCTCTACTTTCACCACCATCAATCTATACATTCATAGTTAATCCACTACACGCAGTAGTATACATAGTACTATTCTTAATACTATGTATACTCTTCGGTATTGCATGGATTGAGATAGCAGGTCTTAATCCTGAAGCACAAGCCGAAAACCTGATTAGAGCTGGTATGGAGATTCCCGGTATGAGAAGAAATCCAAAGATATTAGCTTCCTATCTAGCTAGATACATCTATCCATTAACACTCTTGAGCTCTATAATAGTAGCAACAATAGCATTGATAGGAGATGTATTTATGTCCTATGGAACAGGAACAGGATTACTGTTAGCTGTAGGTATACTCTATGGATACTACCAGATGTTGATGTATGAAAGAGCTTTAGAGATCTATCCAGGATTAAAGAGATTGTTAGGTGAAAGATAAACGTGATACAGAAACTCATAGTGGTATTGATAATATTTATAGGAGTAGCTGTCAATACAGCTATAATAAAGTTGACTAGGCGATTTCTAGAGAAATACAGACAGTACTTCAGCGATAAAAATCTTCAACGTGCTATGAGAAAAGCTAGGATAAGTACTAAGAAAATGATTGTAGCTATGTCTAGATCGAGATTTATTAGGAGAAGGATTACAAAGGCATCAATACTACAGTTTATGGCGCCATTAGCAGGATTCATAATAGCAACACTAACATCATCAGCTATAGTAGCTATAACACTACATACACCAGTTCTCTTCTTGAGTACACCATGTAT
>CAZUDD010000135.1:0-4309 GCA_964619665.1 uncultured Desulfurococcaceae archaeon
ACGTACAGAGCATTAATAGGTGCAAAACCTATACTAACGGCACACCAGGGTATTCCAGAAGCATAGTTGTTACTTCCATCAACTGGATCCACTATAGCGATATACTTAGGATTTTCACCAATAATCCTCTCTCCAGATTCCTCAGTTATGATCATTATAGAACCAAGTAATTCTCTTAAGTATCTGATGATTCTAGACTCGGCTTCTATATCGAATACCCGTGTTGTATCACGACCATGATAACGAACTATATCTGAAGAGATGCTTGCAGATCTTAGAAACTTAGCTATTTTTGAAACTATATCTACTGCTATCAAATGAAGTCTCTCAATTTCACTTTTGTTCATATTCAAGACCTTTGCAAGATTTTGGGTATTTCAACATGGACTCTGTGAGCTACTCTATAAGCTTACATATATCTTGAGGACTTCTAGACATTAGCTCAAGTTTTACAAGAACAACGTTGATGAGCCTCTCTAGATTATCTCTAAAAACGTATAGTCCTTGAGGTACATATTCAATGTAGTCACAGTGCCAATAGGAAGAAGGAGTACACTCTGCTAATACTATCTTTGCATATCTAGATCTATCACCTTCCATAAAGGCTACAATAAAGGTTCTATCCCTATATACCCCCATAAGTAAAACACATCCTCGATCTTCCTCCAGAACCTTGAATTTCTCAAGAGGAGTACCCTTGATAATCCTTTCAATATCTCTGCGCAAACTCATAGTTCTACCCATAGACAAACCTTTTACTGAGTTCCTCTAAACAGTGGAGGAAAGGTAAAAATAAGGATAAAAGCATTGGTAGTGTTCGATGTTACAAGCAAAAGCTATATTGAGTAAGTACTACACGAAGTTGGCATTAATACCACAACATCGAGTAACTGCTATAGCTAGCTTAACATGTATCTTTGTATTGTATACACTGCTAGAGTTTGTATTAACCAATAATTCTTTATTGGTGCTATTCCATCTGCTATCTCTATTTATCTTAGTAATAGCAATAGTCTTGATAAATCCAGGAAAAATAATCAACTCAAAGAGGCTTTCAAACATACTGTTGTTCTCTCTATCACCATTTATCTTAATCGAGATTATCTTCTCTATGTATGCTATGTATGGCATCATCTATTTAGCATCACTATCCCTTCTCTCCATAGTTATCGTAGGACTAGAGAAAAATTGCAGAAATGTCGCTGTATTAACTATAGCTACAATATCAACACAGATCCCCTTCGTAATATTCATAGAAGGAGTCAATGTATTATCAATACTGATAAGGACAATGATCATTGCGGTATCATTCATAGGCTTTGCTCTTTTCTTAAAAAGTATGAATAGAGTTAGTAGGAGGTATAGTGAAGATGTCTTGAAACTTGCTAATGCTTTAACTAAGTATTGGACTATCGGTGATAGAAAGGATCTTGAAACGATATTTGAGAATATAGGTGAAGAAAAGATCGTGAAATCGTATGCAATTGTATTCCATAGAGATAAGGATAATCCCGTTGTTCTGGTAGTTCCTGGAGTACATTATGGTCCATTTAGAACTCTTGGTAGTTCAGAATTGCCATATGTGATTGACAGCTTGCTAGAGAGTAGAGGCTATAAATCGATTTGTTTTCATGGTGTTGGATCGCATGAACTAAATATTGTTTCCCAAAGAGAGTCTATACGATTTGCAAGTTCTTTTGTTGAAGCTTTAATCTCTTCAGAACAGGACCATAAAGTGATAGAGGGTATTTCAAGACCTTTTAGAGTGTACAGTCAATTCAAAGAAGCTTTTGTAATACCTATGAATGGATACGTATTTATGATGATATCCAGTCCAGTAAAGGGAGGTGATGATATACCATATGAAGTAATGGAATTGTGTACTGAAGAAGTCAAGAGGTATGGTCTTGACGATGTTATAGTTGTAGATGCACATAATGTTGAAGGGCCTAGAGATATAGATTCTCGAATCTATGTAGAGATAGTGAGGAAAGCTCTCTCTATGAGTTCTTCGCGTTGTGAAGACGTAGCTGTTGGTTATGCTGAAGAACTAGTGCATGAGCCTATAAAGGGGTTATGTAATGGCAGGATAAAGGTCTTTGTACTTAAGTGTGATGGCGATGTCTATGCCATTGTCTATGTATATGGAAATAATGCTAAACCAGGTGTTAGAGAAATTGTTAGGCATAGACTCCTAGAGTTAGGAGCTAAAGATGTAGAGTTTGTTACAGCAGATGATCATACATGTGCTGGTACAGCATTTGATTCTCCTTACTATTGTGTTGAAGCTCATCCCAGGCTTCTCAAAGCAATTGAGAGAGCATACGTAGAGGCCTCAAAGAATGTGATAAAGTCGAAAATCACTATCTTTATCTTTAAACACAGGGTACGTTTAATGGGCTCTGGAGTATACAAGTTGCTAAAGATTGTAGATGAAAGTGGGAAAGCAACAATAAAGAGCCTTTTGATAACCATTCTACTCGAATATATGTGTACTACACTGCCCGTATTGTACAAGGTCTTATCTAGTCTAACGAGCTAAACTCCTTTTATACTTACGAAAGATTCACAGCTCTTGGTTTGGGGGCATAATCGTGGTCATAACTATTGAAGCTATAGCTCCTTATGTAGGTCAACCAATATACGATGTATATGGTAGAAAGGTTGGAATACTGGTAGGCTTTTCAAGTGAAGTTGATGGTACTGTAACAGCTGTTGAAATACTCAAAAACGATCGTGAATACGAGACTATACCTCCTGAAAGAATAGAGGTTACAACAGATGGTATAAGGATACTGCCTTTATGGCTAATCAATGCTAGAGCTATTGAGAGAAGATTTGATCATGTTAAGAAGAGACTTAGAGCTTTAGAAGAACTTCATAGAAAGAATCAGATTCCTAGATATGCCTATGACGAGATTAAGGCTAAGCTTATGAAGGAGTATGAGAAGGTAAGAGAAGATGCTAAGAAGTTAAAGGAAGAATTGAAGAAGGTTATCTCTGAGATAGATTCATTCGTAGCACATCTAGAGAAAGTCATGACATCGTTGATGGTTACATATACAGCTGGTGAAATCAGTGAACAAGGATTCAAAGTCTCTATGGACCATCTGAAGTTTGCTAAGCAGACAGCTCTAGATGAGAAACACGATATTGAGAGGCATATAATGATCATCGAGAGACTAGAGCATGAAACAGTGACTAAACCAGAAGAAGTTGTTGAAAGACAACCTCAGCCAGTTGAGGAAACAGTATCAGCTGTAGAGTCCTCTGAACCAATAGTTGTTCGAGTTGTTGGCGAAGAGCAGTCGTAACAAATAATGAAAAAGAATTGGTGAAGCGTTTTTATGTCTGCACCAGCTGGCATAACGAATCCCTTTGCATCGTTAATAAAGGGAATAGCGATCTTCTCAAAGAAGAGTAGTAAGAGAAATGATACGCTTATATATGTACTCCAGATTTTAGAGGAATTCAAAGAACGCATTACAGTGACGAAGAAGAGACTAAGAGAACGCTTTGGAGAACTCCTATCGCAGATAATTAAAGCATACACTGAGAGAAATCGTAATAGAGCAATAATGTTAGCTGATGAGCTCTTACAAGTGAAGGATCTGCTTAAAGTTGCTGAAACAGCAGAACTAACAATGGATAGAGTTATTGAGCGTGTAAAGACTATAGATGTTGCAAAAGGTCTTCAAGTCCTTAGAGAAGTTGGTGAACTATTAGTAGCCTTGAAAGAGAAGTTATCGTATGTAATGCCAGAACTTGCTTCAAGTCTAGACAACGTAATCCGCCGTGTCGAGACATTAATGGCTTCAACTCAAGCACCAGAACTAACAATTTCACAGCTCACTGTACGTGATGAAGCTAAGAAACTGCTTGAACAGATAGAGAAGGAAGCGGATGAGAAATTAAAGAACATAATGGAGTTGAATAGACTTAAAGAACTCATTACAACAGAGGACAGTAAAGACATAGATGCAGAGCTATTACGTCATCTAATTGAGACTATGCTTAGACCTGTTGAAGCTATACCAACTTCACGAGTAGTAAAGCCTAATACCACAACTCCAAGAACAAGAACTATAGTTAAACAGATCAAGGAACAAAGCAAAGATCATCATAAGGAACAACCTGTGGTAGTGCATCAGCACCTATCTATGGAGGATATTGAGAAATTAGTCAAGAGATACATAGTTCAACATAATGGTGTAATACACATCCATCAATGTGCTAGAGAGTTGGGAATACCGAAGGATCTAGTAATTAAGGCTTTGAAGAATTTGGAAGCACGTGGTGAAATAAGAAT
>CAZUDD010000136.1:0-4290 GCA_964619665.1 uncultured Desulfurococcaceae archaeon
CATAAACACCTCTCTGACCTACCATAGCTCCTATAACATCATCGTAAACCTTTATCTGTAGATTTGGTCCTGCAAAGTCTACTTCTTCGATATGTTTCCAGATCCAAGAGGTTGGATGAACAGAGCGTACCATTTCCTTGAAATCGAGGTTAAGTTCAACACCTCTTAATCTCTTACCAAGCTCTTTTTCAGCAGCATTAATTCTTTCACCACCTCTACCTACAAGTCTACCTAGATGACCCTGTTTGACGACTATCAGTGCATCGGGTACATGTTCTGATGTTATTTCAAATTGCTGTTTTAGAGGCTCTATATTCACTACAGTTATTATATCTGCATCGGGAGATTTCGCCTTAGCAACATCATACATTCTTCGCTCTTCTTCACTCATAACTCTAGATCTCATCTTGTATTCGAGTAGAAGTCTTAGACCTCTTCTAGCCCCTTCTCTAACTATATCCTTTATTCCTAGATCTACAACTTTAGACTTTTCTTCACTAAGAAGAACCTCTCTTATTAGTGCTGCTGGATCTTGAGACACTTCTCTTAGTGCTTGGAATATGGGATCTCCAGCTACAATCAATCTGCTATTTCGTCCAATCCTTACAACAGCTTCGATTATACTTTCTGGCTTCATTAACTGGATATCGTCTAGGAATACAATGGAGTCATCGAACGTTCTACCTCTCAGGAATCTGGCATCAGCAAACACTACCTTACCTGTATCTAGAAGTTCTCTAATCTTGTTCCACTCTATGAAAGCTCCAACAACATCCTGTACATAGCTCTTCATACTCTCCATAAAAGCTTCAGGTGATTTTGTTATAGTGACTTCTTCACCTGTGACGACGTCGACAAGAGGTTTTATGATGATGAAACGCTTGTACTTACCCTCTATAACTGATTGAAATCCATAGGCTAAGCTAAAGAGAGATTTTCCTGTACCTGTAGGTCCAAAGAATCCTAGGACTTCATAGGATTTGTTTATCAATGCATTATACATTTCTTCTTGTCCTGGTGTTAACGGTTTTAGTTTATCCCATACATTACTGCTCATATCACTATACCCTCCTTAACACATTGTAGAAACGCTTTAAATATCTAAGGATATTAAAGCTTCTTGAAGTTTTTTCAGTCTCATTTTACCCTGAAGTAGAATATCGTTAATAAGTTCAACCATGTCTTTAAGGTATTCAGGATTTATGACATTAATACCATGATCTTTTAATAGAAATGAAGTCCAAGTACCACTAATAACCTCAACAACTATTCCCCTTCTAGACATAGAGATTATTCCACTATGTTTGAAACCACAGGTTCTTACCGTAGATATGAGTTTTGAAGCAGCTTCAAGAGTCTTTGAAACGAAATGAATTATTGGGCCACTCACTATAAGCCAAAATCTCTTTAAAGGTTGTAACTGCAGTAGATCCTCAAGTTCCTTCACTGTTATAGGTTCATGTTTTTTGAATACTATGTATACGTTCTCACGAATCCAAGGATAATCAGCATCTATAACCAGTACTCGACCACTACAAGAACTTGTTGTAAAGATATTCTTCTTCTCAAAAACTATTTTTATGAGTGGAACTATATCCTGATCTGCATACCCTATCTCTATATCTCTAATAAATCTATTGAAAGCCTCTTCTCTCCATCTAAACCATTCATTCTCGTCAACTTCATGAGTTTCTTGGATAATCATAATTTATAGCCCATATCGAAATTGTGAGTATGGGATGATTTGGACCTCCGGCTCTGAAAGGTGATGATACCTAGACCAGTATGACCGACTACTCCTTCACGATATTCTTTAGTATCTCTCTAACCATTTCAGCTACTTTCTTACCCTCAATTTTCCCGCGTAGTTGCTCCATCACTTTGCCCATTATGAAATTGAAAGCTTTGGAGCCCCTCTTGACTATTTCATCTCTGTATCTTGATATGATTTCCTCGATTAACTGTTTAGCTTTCTCTTCCGCTATTTTAGCCTCTACATATACATTCTTGAGTTCTTCAAGGGATCTAATGTTTTTGTCTATGATTATCTTTAGTGCCTCCTTTATCGATGCTTTATCTGCTGGTAGAACCCCTTTATCTATTGCTTCAAGTAAAACCATGTAGGAGTTATCTGAAAGCTTTGTAGTATCTAGACCTTCTTTCTCTAGTTCACCAAGAATTGTCGTGAAGATTGAAGCTATTAGTTTCTTGTCAACCGATTGATAGATCTTTGATAGTTCTTCAAATAGCTGTAAGTATTCACTTCTAAGCAGTTGTAATGCTAACTCCATGCTTAATCCATACTCTTTCACTAATCGATTCAGGACATCTTCTGGTTTTGGAGGCATGAACTTTTCTGCTTCTTTCAACAGCTCTTCAGTAATGATTACTGGTGGTATATCGGTTTCAGGATACATTCTCGCAGCGCCTGGTTGAGGCCTCATGTACCTTGTCGTTCCATCTGGATTCGCAGCGCGAGTCTCTTTGGGAATTCCTTTTAATGCTTCAGCTGCTCTATTCTTGACTACGTTAAGAGCTTTCAATGCCTTTTCAGGTTCATCTATTATTATCACGAACGCATCTTCAGGATTCGCGTTCAAGAACTTCCTTATTTCTTCTACAAGGCTTCGATTTATACCGTAGTTAGGTAGTTCATCGCTATGGATTAAGCCTTTAACACCAGCCCACTGTCTTGCATAATCAGCTAGCTCTGTTCCAAATCTTCTATTTGGTTGAAGCTCTACTCCTAATAGTCCATCAAAATAAGGTAGTTTCAAGACATAGGCACGTTGACCTTTAGACAATAGTTTTTTGACAAATCCTGAAGCTTTTTCCTTAAGAAGTTCAGTTATATCCTGGGGTTCTTGTCTAAGGATCTCTTCCTCCTTTGCACCTCTGCGTAGAAGTTCTTCTCTAATAAGCTTTAACCCTATCAGTCTACGTACTTCATTTTCTATGACTCGAGGAATGAGTTCGAGTTTCTGAACTCCTTTAATTTCTATCTTTGGACTACCTTCTATTGAGAGATTGATATCCTGTCTTATAGTACCAATACCTCTCTTAACCTTGCCAGTAAGTCTCATTAGCAATCCTATCTTTTCTGCAACACGTTTTGCCTGTTCAGGACTTTTGATATCTGGTGCTGTTGAAATTTCTATGAGTGGTATTCCCAATCTATCAAGTGCATAGATTACACGATCTTCACGTTCTTCAACTTTTCTAGCTGCATCCTCTTCAAGAGATATTGTCTGTATACCTACGATTCCTTCTTTATCTTCTATATATCCATTGTATGCTATAATGGCTGTTCTTTGAAATCCTGTTGTATTTGATCCATCGATAACTATCTTTCTCATAACATGAACTTCATCTACAATTCTAGCATTCAAGGCCTTAGCTATTGCTAAGCTTATCAATAGAGCTTCTCTATTTAGTGGATGTGGTGGTTCTTCATCTAATTCAACTAGACATGCTTTACCTCTTGGAACAATGTACTCAAATACTCTTCCCCGCTGTTGTTCAAAAGCTGCAGCTACATCTACTTCTCCAAGTTCACTTTTTGTAGCTCTTAACCGTCTAATGATTCGAGGAGCTTTAGCTAATTCATCATCTGATGCTAACTCTGTTTTGCAATCACAAAATAGTTTAGTTTTTGTATCGAGTTGTTGATGTATTTCAAATCCAACTCGTAGTCCAACCTTAGCATAGTCAATCTCCTTAGGAACTATGATAGCAGCTTTCACCATGACCACCGTGGAAACAAATCATCTGTATGCACGTCGTTTATCTCGTAAACGAGGTTTCTAATCATAAGATCTCTAACAGAGTTCAAGTCTCTTGTTTGACTTAAAACCCATGAAAGTTTTACATAGGCTACCTCCGGTAGCATATCGTTTCCGGGAATAACTCCCATTGATAGGAGCTTTCTTCCAGTTGTATACACGTTCATATTCACCCTACCAAAGATGGTCTGCGTAGTCATTACGATGGGTATTCCTGCCTCGATAGCACGTTTGATTGCTTCAAATACATACTCACCTATATGTCCAAGTCCAGTTCCTTCAATAACTATACCGTGAAAACCTTTATCAACTAGCATGTCTATGATCTCTGCCTGAAATCCTGGATATGCTTTGACTAAAGCAACTCTATCATCGAATTTTGTCCATATTCTCTCAACGTTTCTTCTCTTCAGATACCTGTTGTTAACAATAGCGATGCTCTTCTTGAGAGGGTTCACTAAGGCTAAGGGCTTGTCGTTTATACTCTGAAAAGCATCTCTCCTACTAC
>CAZUDD010000137.1:0-4275 GCA_964619665.1 uncultured Desulfurococcaceae archaeon
GCCGGGGGGAGGATTCGAACCTCCGACCACGGGGTTAACAGCCCCGCGCTCTACCAGCTGAGCTACCCCGGCGCCTTCCGAGGTACTATCAAGTCTAGTGTTGCCCCTATAAGTTTATCCCGAATACGATGTCAACTCAGTGCATATAGCAGTAGTATCAGTATGTACATAGGTGCTGAAAAGGGATCAGTATTCATTCTTAGTCTAGAGATTGTTGTTTTGGGGTTAGATCTCATAATCTCTATAGTTAACTCGTTTGCTATGTGATCCTCTATCGATGTATTCACGATGACTATGTGGCTGTGTCTCGACTCCATATATCTACCACTTGTAATATCATCGTATGTATAGACTGTGTATCCACGATCTACAAGTTCATCAGCTATACACTCTATACTTGGTAGAGTCACTATGGCTATGTCTTCTCTAGAGCTCTTCAATACTCTGAGTATCTCTTCATATCTATCGATGAGATCTTCAACAATACCTGTTATCCCTAACTCATTCTCTAACCTCTTAATTCTCTCACTGGTACTGATAGCAACTGCTATTCTAAGAAATGTGTTTATAGTTGTGAGTCTATAGAGGTTGGACTCTATCTCTATAAACTCTATACTTGGATAACCTCTCTTTTTTACTTCGTCTAGATCAATATCGCTGGGTATCAAAACAAATACCTTTACATTCATAAGTCCTAGACTTGTTGTAGTTCTGGCTAAGCATCTTCTACCTGATCTCGATGATAGGACTACCACTATATCTGGTTTCTCTATGTATGGTAGTATAGTCTGTGTATAGAGGTCTCCTTGAAAAACAGCTATATCTGCTGAACTCTTAGATACTTTCAACAGGTTTACTATGTATTGAGCTAGGTGTTTAGAAGAACCACAGTATAGTATGTGTATACTGTTAGAGGTTCTGAAGATGTTTAGAATTCTCGTAGTTATATCCTGTGCTTTTTTCTCGGCTATCTCTACAAGCCTCTTTATCTCCATAGCATGGCTCTTATCGTTAACCGCCTTCTTCAGATCCATACTCTTCCTCTCTCAGCAACTCTAAGAATAGCTCTTTATAGTACTCTTCTTTTTCCTGTTCAATCTCTTCTCTACTTCTACTCCTAACCTTACCTTCACTAACTATAGAGGTTGTCATAACTCTAGAGCTTGCTTCTGTGGGTAGTGTTAACCTGTATTCACCGCTAGATGAAGAGGAGGTATCTATCTCAAATCCACATTTACTGCACTTAAGGATTGTTTTGTCTCCTCTTCTAGACGGCATTAATAGACCTCCACACTTGGGACAGAACCTCATGATATACCGCCTTAGTTGAGCTGATTTTCGTTACCGCACTTAAAAAGTTGAGGGTACTAATTAAGTTTAAGCTGTATGAGAATCAGCGTCTGGTGTCTTCTTCATGGCTTCTAGGCTCAGTGGTAATACCTCTCATCACGATCTTCGAGAATTTTCCCTTCGAATATAGTGCTACTACTAGAACTGTTTTTGAAGCTATTTCTCTTGGTAGACACGGTGTTGTGTATTTGTGTTTATCTACTGTATACACTTCTACTCTAAGACCTTTCCCAAAACTGGACTCACATTCGACAACTCTATAGCTCTGTACAGCTCCCACCATAGCTAGTGACTCTATGTCTATGGGTTGAAGCTCCTCTCCATACATGGACATATATCCTCATATCTTCTCTAGTGGTTCTATCCCTAGTAGTTCTAGTGCAGACTTAACCACTATCGATACTGCTTGGAGTAGAGCTAGTTTTGCTTTTCTCAACCCCTCGTTCTCTTCATGGATTATGGGGTCTACATCGTACCACGAGTTGAACTCATCGGCTAGCCTTAGTAGGTATACAGCTATTGTTGATGGATCGAGAGACTCTATAGCTGATCTCATGATCTCTGGGTACTCAGCTATCAACTTGATTAGTCTCCATCTCTTATCGTCTTCAACTAGCTTAGAGATATCTGCTTCTCTAAGCAGTTTCTCTGGCTCTACTTCAATACCGTACTCACGAGCTTTCCTCATAACACCACAGCATCTAGCATATGTATAGAGTAGATATGGTGCTGAGTTTCTCTCGAAGTTTAGAACTGATTCCCAGGAGAACTTTACTGGTCTTTGTGGTGATACTGAGAGTAGTGCAAACTTTACTGCTGCTATAGCTATTCTTTCAGCTACATCCTCATCGGGTGTATGGCCTCTAGCTTCGAGTTCTTTGAGTGCTCTTATCTTAGCTTCGTCTAGAACTTCATCTAGAGTAACTATCCTACCTCTTCTAGAACTCATCTTAGCTCCTACTATGTTCACCATCTCGTAGGTATAGTGTATGAGGTTCTCAGCTTCTCTCTTGTATCCCAGCATGTAGAGTGCAAGTCTTATCTGTGCTTGTGGTAGAATCTGTTCTGATCCTATGACATTTATGACTGTATCAGCTGAAAACTCTCTGAACTTCTTGAGTGAGTAGGCTATGTCTCTAACTGTATAGAGTGTTGTTCCATCACTTCTAAGGAGTATAAGTGGTGGTATCTCTAGTGATCTCGGTATTCTGAGTCTATCTCTTATCTCTGGACTACTAGCTATGTCGTCGAAGGTTACTGCGGGTACACCTCTATGGACAGTAAAGCTTGGTAGTTTTCTCAGTTCATCGATTACTCTAGATACTTCTCCACTCCAAACTAGATCGCTTTCCCAATCCCATACATCGAATTCTACACCAAATCTCTTCAAAGTCTCTCTAATTCCTTCGAGACACGCATTGACTACTCTTCGAACTAACTTCTTTATCTCTGGATTACCTTTCTCATACTCTCTAGCTATCTCTGAAACTCTTTTCTCTGGGTCTTCACTCATTATTTTTCTGGATAGTTTATCGAATAGATCTGGGTATACCTCTTTTAGTCTAGCTATATCGTTTAGAGTTCTATCCATCTCTTTGAGTATACCCCTCTTCTCTTCATCGCTAGTAGCTGTTGCTAACCTATCTCTGAGCTTTTTAAGCTCTATCAAGAGACTTGTCATTGCGTATACAGCTCCTAGCCAATGATCTATCTTTGTATTTGGTGGTGGTTCTAATTCTCCTAGAGCTTCTACTCCATAGACTAGTACAGCTACTTCTCTACCCATATCGTTTATATAGAATCTTCTCTGAACTTCGTGACCAGCTCTCTTCAACATATTGTATAGTGCTTGTCCTAGAGCTGCATTTCTAGCTGTTCCAATGTGTAGTGGATGTATTGGGTTTGCCGATACAAACTCTATAACTATTCTCTTTCTGGGATACTCTACAACTCCATATCTATCTCTATAGCTAAAGACTTTGTCTAGGACTAGCTCAGTAAACTCTCTTCTTTTTAGCCATAGGTTTACGTATATACCTATCCTCTCTACTCTATCTATAAACTTCGATTCTCTGGCGTGTTTAGCTATTTCTTCTGGGTCTATGTCTCTACCAATCTTTGTTGTTACTATGGTTAGATCTCCAAACTCTTCTCTTTTTGGTTTTTCGAATGCTCTATCTATTCTCTCTATCTCTATACCTATCGATCTCGATATTTTTTCAGCTATAGACTTCTTCACTATGTCTAGTGGACTCTCCATGTGTAGCCCTCAGAACATCTCTACACCAAACTGTACCAATGGGTCTTCAAAATCTGCTGGTAATGGTTTTCCTGCTGCTGTTATCTCATCATATCTCTTCTCTAGAAACTGTATGAAGACTGGACAGTTATCGAATTTACCTTCTAGTGGACATCTCTCACCAAGTTTAAGAAAACAGTTTTTCTTTTTTCTATCGTAGTAAGGACATACTTTGTGGTGTAGCTTAGCACTTCTAATCATCTTCTGTACCCATCTCCTCTTAGGATCTCTCTGAGATCTCTCTTCTCTACTAAGAGCCTTTTTGAGATCCTCTTCCTGAGAAGATCCAGGTACCATGTGTTCACCCAGATGATCTCCTTCCTGTATCAAGTGGTGAAGGGTTTAGAGAAGCTTAAGAGGCTTAGAGATGCTCTTCCTCGCGCCGCACAGCTCCCCACAGGTTATACCCAGCTCCCGGACCCACGCAGACAGCCCCTGGGTGAGGCCTACAGCCTCGGGCGATTGGGAGCGGCGGGCTGAACCCCTCGGGGGATAACCCCCTCGGGGCTTACACCCCCGCCCCATCAACCCCGTCTTCTACGGGAGCCCTCGTCGCCGAGGGTTATCCCCTCGGCGAACGGCCGCCTCTTTTCGGGGAGGGGTTCCCGCTTAGATGCTTTCAGCGG
>CAZUDD010000138.1:0-4274 GCA_964619665.1 uncultured Desulfurococcaceae archaeon
ATCCTAATTTCAGTAAAAGCTCTAATAATGCTTTTAAGATCTTCAACGCTATTACTACAGATCGAGAACCGTATACCTTAAGATGAGATAGGGTTTTTGATGTTATAGCGTTTGCCAATTTACTAGCCAAAGCCTTGTATATGAATGGTGCTAATGTACCGCTTATTCCCTGCACTATTACTTCTGACCATGAGAATATTCCATCACCGAGAACAATTTCTGGCTCTACATACCAGCACCAACCCCAGATACAATATTCGGTATCACCATAGAATTTCTCGTATAAGTCATAGACACGATATGAACCCTCTAAGAGGAAGTAGAATACCTCAGAGATTAGAATACTCAGGCCTATTGCTGCTATTCCTGGGTCTATTGTTGCTAGTGCTGTTTTCAAAACGATTAGCTGACTATAACTAGTATTGGTATCGATATACACAGCAAGATCGTGTAGAGCTAGAGAGATTTCTCTGTATGCTGATCTAAGCATTTTATGGGTTTCGTTTGTTGTATCAGTGTAGATGTTGTTGACTAGGTACTTCAGTCCTTCTCTGAGTAGTTCTAATGCTGCTATAACGAGTTATCCACATATAGAGGAAAAGCATGTTAACGAAGCTATACTATATCTATGGTATCTGCTTACATATGGCGGTAGACCGAGAATAGATAGAGTTGAACATCCAATAGATAGAGCAATCGTATTACAGGGAAAGTCAATTCATATCCTTATCTCTTCTAAGAATTTCACACCTAATCTCCTTAATTCATCTAGTACTGGTTTCATCTCCTTCTCTATAAATTTAAAAAGGGGTATTGCATCTATGTTCTGTGCTAATGCAATAACATAGCAATCAGGTAAAGCAATACGCAACCTCTTCTTTAATTCACCTGCTCTAATCACTATATCTTCATTCAATTGCACTACTTTAACTCTTCTTGTAACCCATAGCATGTAGTTGAGTGCTTCATCATTTGGATTGTCAATTCCTGCAACTTCATATATTCTCGAAACTATGTATAGGACTTCACTTAGCGTAATAGGGCTAACAAATAGTTCAACTTCACCAGTAGTTGCAAGTTCAAAGAGTTTGGCTACTCTAGGTCTATACATAGATCTTTGTATGACGTACTCTACTATGACACTTGTATCAAGAACAAATCTCTTATCCCTTACCCTAGAGCAGTTCTCTATACCTCTCCTTCTCGACTTCATATTCTTCCCTAAGTAAATTCTCCACAATATTGGGATCCACATCAACGATCTTGGGCTTTAAAACTCTCATAACAAGCTTATCATCCTTAATCTCCACAACAACTTCATCACCTTCATTAATACCGATAATCTCTCTTAGTTTCTTCGGCAAGATAATAACACCTTTCTTTCTGACCTTCAATACCATCTTCAAAACTAGCACCTCATAGCTATAGAGATAGTGAACCAACTATATAAGGGTTCAACTCTACATAGAATGTTAGACTGTATATGAATGGTTTAACTTATTGAATAATTGACTAGGAGATTCATAGTGTGTAACACTGTTTACGCTATGTATCTAAGCATTGCTGGGCTTTACATCGATGTCTGAACATCTTTGAGAATAGTGGTAGGAGAGGTATTGCAGGTTTCAGAGTGTGTGGTTAGCTGGATGTCATGTTCTTTAAGTTTAATGTTTTGTTTTGTTTTCTTGTTCTGGGTAGTGCTATGAGGATTAAACTTGCTGTTTTAGCTGATGATAGGGTTAAGGATTATCGTTTCATGTCTTCGTTTGGTTTTTCTTGTTTTATAGAGGTTGATGGTAGGTCTATTCTATTTGATGTTGATTCTGATTGGAGTGTTGTTAAGTATAACGCTGATGTTCTTGGGATAGATCTTCTTGGTGTTGAAGCTATCGTTATCTCTCATTGGCATAGTGATCACTGTGGAGGTCTAAGCGAATGTCTAGAGTGGTTCTCATCGAACAATAGATCGGTTCGTGTTGTAGTACCCAGCAAGAGACTTGGTATCGATAATGAGATCGAGTGTAGAAGAGGTCTTGAGATAGTACCGCATGTCGTGAGTAGTGGTAGTGTTAGAAGGTTTGGTATAGGGATAGAGGAACAGGCAGTTATCATCGATACTCCTAAAGGACCAATAATAGTTACCGGTTGCTGTCATCCAGGACTGGATAGGTTTATCGATATAGCTCTAGAGCTAACCAAGAAAGAAAAGGTGTTTGGAGTCATAGGAGGTCTCCACATAGGCTACGACGAGGCATTCGATCTAGTACCAATCCTAAGATCAGTCAACGTAGAGTTTCTAGCACCATGTCATTGCACAGGTGAAGACGCAATAGACCTCTTCGAAAAAGAGTTTGGTGACAAACTCATTCGTGTATATGTTGGAAAAACCATGGTATTCACAACATAGTTAAGAATCGTGGTATCAATACTAAAAACATCCCCTTTATGGGCTGACATTAACAATCTCTAAGTCTCTCAACGGAGTCTAGAGTTTCAATATGGGAGTAAAACACGTTAATAAAGCTCTATCAACTCTATACATAGACTTGGGTGTCTAGTAAGTGCTTAAACATTGTGTAGATATTGACTATATCCACAGGGTTTTGGTGGAAGCCGAAGAAGCTCTTGATGAACTCAGATCTATCGTTTCAAGACCTATCGAAGAAGTACTTAGGTCGAGAGATCTTAGATATGCTATGAGATTCTCTATAGTTATGATCGTTGAATGTCTTGCTGATATAGTTCAGCACATACTTACAAGATGTTATGGCGAAACACCATCGAGTTACGTGGATACATTCATGAAATTAAGAGATGTAGGACTTCTTCACGATAGTGTTGTCGATGAATTGATTTCTTTAGCTAGACTTCGAAACTTGGTAATTCATAGGTATTGGGTTGTAGATGATGCTAAGATCTATAGGAATGCCAGAGAACAGGGTATAGAGGTGGTTACTAGAGCTATAGAGGTTTTGAAGAGGTGTATCGATGATAGATGAAAGGTTTAGGTATTTTAGTGTAGATGAAGAGATGAAGAAAGAGATCTTATCTAGGATTAGTGAGATAGTCAGGGAGATGAACAATGTTCTTCTAGCTATAGTGTTTGGAAGTTTTGTTGAATCAAAGTTCTTTAGAGATATCGATATAGCACTGTATCTCAAAGAGATTAGAGGTGATGATCTCGAACTCTCGTGGAGACTAGGTGATGAGTTCAGTAAGCGTATTGGGTATCCTGTAGATGTGAAGATTCTCAATAATGCACCTCCAGAGATAAGATTGAAAATACTTGAGAGAGGTGTTGTTGCATACACTGTGAATCCAGTATTTGTAGAGACTCTGAGAATTGCTTCAATGAAAGAGCTATGGGATATCAGGACTAAGCTATCTAAGAATAGTGGTCAAAGACGTAGAGATTTCATTATGTAGCTATCTATATCATGAAATAATAAAGCTGATATCAGTCTATCTCAATGAATCACATTGCTACATAGTATTTTAAACCGTGAATCTATATTAAGTAGTGAATGAGGTTAAGGTGTTTATTAAGGGTATGTCTATGCCGTCACTGCTTTCAAAGGAAGAAAAAGAAAGGATTTTGAGGAGTCTTGAGGAAGATCGTGAGTTTCGTTATGCTTTAATGGGTTTACTAGGATTTAAAGAGATTTTAGATAGAATTGCAAAACTTGAAGAAGGTTATCAAAGAATTAGTGAGAGATTAGCTAGAGTTGAAGAGAGATATCAAGATCTTGAAACAAGATTTGTAAAACTAGAAGAAAGATTTGCACAATTAGAGAATAGATTTGCAAAGCTAGAGGAAAGATTTGCTAGACTTGAAGAAAGATTCATTCAATTAGAAGAAAGAGTTGTTAGAGTTGAGGAAAGACTTGAAAAACTCGATCGTACACTGATAACTATTGCTCATAGATTTGGTGTTTTGAGCGAGTCCGCATTTAGAGAAGCTATTAAGGGTATTGTGGGAAAGTATTTTGGTGCTTCTGCACAACGTTGGAGTTACTATGATTCTGAAGGTATTGTCTATGGATATCCATCTATGGTTGAAATAGACGTCGTCATCAAGGATAATATGCACATACTTGTTGAGGTTAAGAGTCGTGTAGACCCTGGTGATGTTATAGAGTTGATAAGGAAAGCACAGCTATACAAAAAAGTTGTTGGAATAGAACCAAAACTAGCAATTATAGCTGGTTTTGTATCTCCAAAAGCACGTGAAACAGCATCAAAACTTGGTGTCGATGTATATACCTATATAGAGG
>CAZUDD010000139.1:0-4245 GCA_964619665.1 uncultured Desulfurococcaceae archaeon
GTTTTGAAGAATATTGTATAGGACACTCTTAGGCAATGTATGACCTAGTTTTTGCAATACATAGTTCTCTATCTTACTCCATGTATTGAAGCCCTTTGCAATAGCTTCGAGTACTGCGAAATACCTATTCCTTGTTTCTCTAGGTCTTGTAGCTAGAAGATGTTGAAGTTCTGTTAAAGCTAGTTTTGATGCTTTTTCAAGTACATAGTCTACGACCTCTCTATCAATTCTACCAAGTTCTAGCGATCTTATGCCAAACTCTACTAGCCAACCAACAATACCGTTAAGTCTATCAACAACATACTCAATGATATCTATGGGTGGATCTATGTTGAACTGTTTAAAACCCTCAACAAGAAATTCTATGCTTTGATTACGACTAAACCTCCTTAGCTTTACCTCAGAGAAATGTCTTCCATAAAGAGGGTGCTCAGGGTCTTCAACACCAAGAAATCTATAGAGAACTCCTACTTCAGATCCAGATACTATAACCGTTGTAGCTTCAGCATAGTCATAGAGATATGCTATGACTTCTGCAAACATCTTAGCTAATCTACCACTAATTCTCTGAGCTTCATCAACAACAATAACTAGTTGTACACCCTTATCACGAGCCCATCTATCCATGTTTTCAAAGAGTTGAACAAGATCAACACGTTTATCTCTAGACCACGATAGAGAGATCGAAAATCCAAAGAATGTAACACCCCTTATACGCTCTAAATACCTCTTTATACTCTCGAATACTCCTCTATGCCTATCAAAAAAGCTGTTTATAGCACTAGCAATCCTATCATAGAGATCACGATATCCTGGATTAGGTGATATACCACGTGTATCAATTAATATGTAGGGATACTCAAACTCATTCAAAGCAACAAGGATTAGCGAAGTCTTACCTAATCTACGCATACCTGAAACAACTATCAAAGGCTTTCTCTCCATCAATAACCTTTGTAGACACTTAAGCTCTTCATCACGATTATACAGGTCTTCTCTTCTAGTCTTAGGTCTAAGATCAAAATAAGGCAGGTTCTCCCCCCGAACCTAGGTTCAGACCCCAAACACTTATAGAGCTCGATCACCATAGCCTATGATATATGTGTGCTGAAGAGCTATAATCTACTTTTCAACAATAGATAGTGTGGTATATCTATGTCTATAACCACGAGAGTCGATATGTTGTCAAAGCTTAGGGGTATTGATTGATCGAAGTATGGTGTTATATACTCTATTCTCTTTGGATCAGCATTGTTTAGTGATAGATTTAGTGATGTTGATATTGCTGTTCTATTCAAAGAATTTCCAGATATAGATGTGATTACAGATCTAGTTATCGAGATTGCAGATAAGCTTGGATTACCTGATGATCGTATAGATCTAGTTGTGCTAAACAGAGAAGATATACCGTGTATACTCATCATTGAAGCTCTTGGTAAAGGACACATCATCTACTGTGAAGATCTGGATAAGTGTCTAGATGACATTATTAGAAGGTTGAAGATATGTTGGGATTTCGAGTTATCGTATAGAAAACTACAGCTCCTTGAAACTGCTTTAAATGTAGTGAAAAGATCTTGGGAGTCTTAAGACGGTTGCTAGAGGTGTTGATAGATACTACGAATAGAATAGATAGAGAGGTTGATAGAGGTTATGATCTTAGTGATTGGGGTAATCAAATGAAGTTTCTTCATGCTCTACAAATACAGTCACAAGTATTGATAGATCTTGTATTGAGGAGTAGTAGTCTTCTTGGACATCCACCATCAACACCTATTGACGCAGCTAAAATATCTCGTTGAAATGGGTATAACATCTAAGAACGATCTTGAATTCTTCAGAAAAGTTTTGGGTTTCAGAAATGTTGTTCAGAGATATACATCTGTAGATATAAGAATAGTTGACAGTATTTTGAAGCGGAGAGAATACCGTAAAGTTCTTGAATTTGCAGAGCTAGTATTTCGTAGAATGGTAGAGAAGGGTTTTGATCCGTAGCTAGTCGTGCTCTACTTCAAAACTCTTCGTATATCGGATTACTCTCAGCGATAGATCGATGAGCTTTTTGAGATCATCAATGATTTCTCTGTTAACTCTATAAATCCTAAACTTTCCATCTCTATACTCAGTGACTATTCCTAGATCTCTAAGCTTTTTGAGATGGTGAGATATGAGACTTTCATCTTTTTGAAGTATAGATGCTAGTAGACATACAGGCAGTTCTTTCTGTATTAATAGCCAAAGCATCTTCAATCTGATTGTGTTTGCTAAGGCAGAGAGTATCCCGGCTACACTATCTAGTTCCTGTGGAGGAATAGCAATTGCTATATCTCGATATCTCTTTGCTAGGTATTCACGACATTCATCGCTTAGTCTATGAACTACATCGACGATCCTAATGGTATTGCTTTCAAATGTATCCATACTTTCATCCTCACTGATACCCATAAATAACACACAACTTTGCTTTACTCAATCTCTGCCCATTACGTGTATACAGGGTTAAGCCTTTAAGGCTAAGCAAACGTATTAGACACTTGAAGAACTTTTCATATGTTTAAGGTGTCTCTACCTTGAGTAGTACACCGTCTAGGGATAGTGTTGGCTATGGATATCTAGAAAAGTTAATGAATGTTTTGAGGAGTTTAGCTGTTGAGAAGACCGTTGCTATAGCCTTGCTAATCTTCCTTATACTGTTATGCATAGCTACTGTATTGGCTCAGTGGTTCTGGGTCAAGGTATTGTTAACGGCGTTGATACCTGGATTACTAGCTACTTGGCTTGGTGTTGGTGGATGCTTTCTAAGGATTCCGATGATAATGTACTTCTTCGATATTCCGATAAAGAGTGCTTACTGTATAAATCAGGCAGTTATAGCATTGACAACTATTCCAGGAGTCTATACACATGTTAGGAATGGACATGTCTATTGGAAAGGTTTCGTTGTAGCTGCTATATCAGCTGCTGTTGGTGTTGCACTAGGTGCTTACGTAGTTGCTAAGTTTATACCGGGTACAACGCTACGAGTATTCTTTGGATTTGTATGTGTTGGTATAGGTATGTACATAGCTATTAAGACCATTAAAGCTCGTAGAAAACTCGTTAAGCGAATAACAGTCTTTGAGGTTAAGAAGCTTGAACACGGTAAGAAGCTAGCTATACTCATGTTCTTAGCAGGTTTTGCAACAGGTCTCTGTGGTTTTGGTGGTGGAATATACTTTGTACCTATATACATGGGTCTCGGCTATTCAACACATATAGCTATAGGAACATCATCAGCACAGATGATCCCGGTAGCTGGTTTGGGCTCCTCAGTCCTCACATACCTTGGTTGGATGAGGCTAGAGCTCTTCATAGCTATAGGCATACCAACACTAATAGCATCGTGGATAGGAGCAAAACTAACAACAAAATCACCACCATGGATACTAAGACTAGTCTACGCAGCATCAATAATAGGAGCAGGACTCTACGTAGCAATAGACACATTAACAAAGATCTAGAACAACACAATCTCCACAAATCCTAAACTCTAGGTGAAGTCCCTCACCAATCATCACTTTACATAATTTCAGAATGAATACCTATGAACTATCTAGACTCCTCTTTCCCACCTTCTCAAAGAGTTCATCAGCTTTACCCTCAATTCTTAGCTTAGCTAGCAATACCGTAGACAGAACAACGATTAGTGCTAACAGTATTGATTCCCAAAAACTCATTGGTTTTGCATACACATTGTAGAGTATGTATATAGGCATGACTATGATGGGCAGTATCACTAGAGATGCAAATACGTTTCTAGCAATCGTGAAAAGCTCTAGTTTTGTAGCTTTAAACATTGTATGAAATGCTATTGATATGAATAGAAGGATAAACACTATAGCTACCTGAAACCTGAGGAAGATCTCTATAGTGTTAAACACAATGTTTTTTCCAAGCATATAAACAATAAACAACCATACAATCTGTTGAAACGGTATTACAAGAGCAATAACACACCATACAACAACAGTTCTAGCTCTCTTAATCTTCGAGAAATTAGCTTTTGGTGTTAGACCATGTATGTAGAGCTCTGTATACCTAAACATTCTATTCATATAACTAGCCATAAAAGCAATAGAAGCTACACCAAAGCATAGAGCTAATAGAAACGAAAATAGCTTTAGACTTAGACAGATCACTGCAAAGACCATGTATAGAAATGACCATAGAATAGCTGTTGAAGATCTAGATGCAATCTCTCTAAGC
>CAZUDD010000140.1:0-4228 GCA_964619665.1 uncultured Desulfurococcaceae archaeon
ATTCTGTGTAGATCTGCTTCACTAAATATCTTTTCTATGACTTGATCTATTGGTGTACCACCATCAATGAATATCCTTATTCCACCAATCAACTCTGCATATATTCTAAGTGTTTCTCTTGCTTTTTCAACTATGCTATTTATTGATCGTAGTATTGCATAGATATTCGATCTCGATGTACCTAGCTTCTCTGCTATCTCGTCAACTGATAGCCCTTCAGCTCTCAGCTTTAGTACTTCTAGTTGTTTATCTGTGAAGAGATCGTGTCTCGATCTACTCTTTCTCTTATTAACCAATCTATCCACCAGCTGCTGGTGGAAAAATCGATATCGTATCGCCATCTCTAACAACAGCTTTTAGACCACCACAGAACTGTACATGTATACCATTGACAAGCACTAAGAATCCTTCAGCAATATCTTTCTTAGACTCATCAACTACAAGCTGATATAGTTCCGGAATGTTTTTGAGTACATCGATTAGCTTAGCTTCTGAAGAATCCATGTGTATCTCTTTTCTATCCCAACCAAGCTTTTTTCTAAGAAGTGAAAATACCTCAACAACAACCCTCATGATCTCTAGAATAACCATTGTGTATAGTGCTACATAAAGCTTCTTTCAGATACCCAACTAAAACAAGATACTTATACATGTTTAAATCGCTAGAAAAAGAGTTTTATTGTACAACATGTTTAAGTCTATAGCTAGCACTATTAATAGCGATTGCCTTACCAGGTGGTTCTAGATGCCAGGAGGTTACATGGGTAGAATTGCGAGAGTTGATCTTTGGAGCGGTAAAGTAAGGTATGAAACACTACCTGAAGAAGTATTGAAGAAGTGGATTGGTGGTCGTGGACTCGGCGTATATCTAGCGTTAAAGGAGATTCCACCTAAGGTAGATCCATTTAGTCCTGCAAACAAAGCATTTGTATTGACAGGTCCTTTAACTGGTGTTGCTGGTATACCAGCTTCTGGTAGATGGTGCTCGGTAACTAAATCACCATTGACAAACACTATCCATGACTCTCATTCTGGTGGTAAGTTCGGTCCATACCTAAAGTTTGCTGGTTTCGACGGTATAATTATTGAGGGTGCATCTGAGAAACCTGTGTATCTATGGGTTCACGAGGGTAAGGTTGAGATTAGAGATGCTAGTCATCTATGGGGTAAAGATGTTCATGCAACAACAGATATGTTGATAGAGGAGCTGAGTGCTGAAGTTGGTAAGGATCAGGCTAAGGAGATTAAGGTTGCTTGTATTGGTCCTGCTGGAGAGAATCTAGTTAGGTTTGCAGCTATAATCAATGATAAGAGTCGTGCAGCTGGAAGAGGTGGTCATGGAGCTGTTTGGGGCTCTAAGAAGCTTAAGGCAATAGCTGTCTACGGTAAAGAAAGACCCAAGATTGCTAAAGAGGATAAGTTTAGAGAAGCTGTTGAAAAGGCAATGAAGAAGATAAAGGATAGTCCTGTAACATCACAAGCACTACCGAAATACGGTACAGCAGTTCTAGTAAACATAATCAACAAAGCTGGTATATTCCCAACAAGAAACTTTAGAACAGGTGTCTTTCCAGAAGCAGAGAAGATTAGTGGTGAAACACTAGCTGAGAAATACGTTGATTGGGATAAACAGAAAGAAGAGATTTGCTGGGGTTGTCCAATAGGTTGTGCAAGATATAGCGTCATTAAGCAACCACCATTTACTGGTGAAGGTGGTGGACCAGAGTATGAAACGATATGGGCTTTCGGTGCACAATGTGGTGTTAGTGATTTAGCTGCTATCTCAAAAGCTAACTTCTTATGTAATGAGCTTGGTCTAGACACGATATCTATGGGTCACGTAATAGGTACTCTAATGGAGCTTGTAGAGAAGGGCAAGATACCATCAGAAAAACTACGTGGATTAAAGGTTGAGTGGGGTAGTCCAGAAACAATAGTTGAATTAACATGGAGAACAGCCTATAGATCTGGTATTGGTGATGATCTAGCTGAAGGAGCTAAGAGATTAGCTGAGAAATACGGTGCTCCTGAAGTAGCAATGGTTGTTAGAGGACAAGAACTACCAGCTTATGACCCAAGAGGAGCACAGGGACATGGACTAGGATATGCTACTAGCAATAGAGGTGGTTGTCACCTAAGAGCATACCTAATATCACCAGAAGTACTTGGCGTTCCAAAACTAGTCGATAGATTTAGCACTAAGAATAAGGCAGAACTACTCAAAGAATTCCAAGACATATTCGCGGTAGTCGACAGCTTAGTACTATGTAAGTTCACAACATTTGCACTATGGACAGAAGACTATGCAGAACTACTAACAGCTGTTACAGGATGGGACTTCTCAAAGAAGGATATCGAGATAATAGGTGAAAGAATATGGAATGCTGAAAGAGTCTTCAACATACTGAGCTTTGGTGATGGAAGAGAATACGATACACTACCAAAGAGATTACTAGAAGAACCAATGCCAGAAGGGCCAGCAAAAGGCCATGTAGTAAAACTAGAAGAAATGCTGAATGAGTACTACAAAGTCAGGAAATGGAAAGATGGTAGACCAACAAGATCAAAACTAGAAGAGCTAGGTCTTAAATGGTTAGCTGATTGGCTAGAAGAAGAAGGACTATTACCGAAGTAACGAAAGATGAATGAACTATATTCAAATACTAACTACCTTCTTTTTCATGTTTTTCAACAACAATTCTTGGATCTACAAGCTCTAGATCTTCAACTCTCTGATAAGCAGTGTCCACTGATATCACTTTCTTATCGTAGATAAGAGCTGAAGCTGCATGCAGAGGATCAAAGTATGTTAAACCATATCTTTCCCTAATCCTCGATGCTTCAATTAGAACAGTACTAGTTAAAGGAATTTCATCTATATTTGGTATCCTTCTAAATATATCAGCTCTACTATCTTCGCTATAGCCTCTAAATCTCATAGCAAGCTCATATTCAAGAAGTGCTGATGCAGGTGTAGCAATATCTGTGATAACTCCATGTACAGCTAATCTAAATAGCTTTGACGCTACTATGTGGAGTTTATCTCTTTTATTTACTAGAAGCTATCAACATAATCGAGTTCTATTATCGGCATATACTTCTTCACCTAGAAGTCTATCAGCAAGCTCTTCAACCTTCTCATACTGTAGTTCTGGATCATTGTATTTACCCTCTAAAGCCTTAAGAGGATTCTTCGCTACACGATCAATAGCTATACCCTTCTCCCTATCAACACTCCATAACAGGGAATCGCCTTCCTCAATATTTAGAGCTCATCTAACCTCAAGAGGTATTGTCGTTAATCCCTTCTTAGACACTCTACTTAACGACACGGATGGGCGCATCACGGAGATTATGGCTTAGAGGGTATATAGTTTAGCATAAAAGTAGTGTATCCTTAACCTTCAGCTCCTTATCCAGTCTATAAACTGCATAACCATTCTCAATATAGCCCTTTTCAGCCTTACAGATAGACGTACCTAGAGGTGAAAACACCTTTATATCGATATTCATGGGTTTATCTGCTCTAAGCTCAATAAGTCCTCTATCCTTTCTAAACCTTAGATATACACTGAGCTTACCATACATTGTTGAAGCATTTGTATACTCTATGTATCTCCATCTCTTAAAACCATTAACTATGATGTTTTCATAGGTATCGAATAGTGTTGAAGCTCTGATCATATGTAGAAAACTAGCTGCTGCCCATCCATGAGGTGAATCTCCTTGACCACCACTCATAGTTAATGGCGATATCCCTTCGGCCCATGTACCGAAGGGATCAGTATACTTTGTTATGAAGTTCATAGATTCAATAGCTTTTTCAAATCTACCAGCTAATGCATTAGCTATTGCATACTCCATAGTTATATAGCTACCAAAACATCTCCATGGCAGTTCATGGTGTACACCACCATTAACTACAAACACATCTATTGTTTCAAGGAGTTTCCTTGCATCGATACTAAACGGCTTCAGGAATTCGCATGGCCATATAGCAACGGTGTTTCTAACGATTGAACTATCAATTCTTCTCTTAGGCGATGCTGAAAAGAATTTTCCTGTATACTCCACAGATCTACTAAAAGCTCTACGAATAGCCTTCTCAAGATCTTCAACTCTCCTCTCGAGATAAGAACTCTCTCTATGTAGTCCTAGATCTATAGCTATATGCGATAAATCTGTGAGGCCTCTCCATAACCATATATCGTCCCATAGATAATAATCG
>CAZUDD010000141.1:0-4176 GCA_964619665.1 uncultured Desulfurococcaceae archaeon
GTATAAAAGCTAGAGAAACATCTTTTACTCCATACAGAAACATAAAGACTTTTATAGCAGAGAACTATACCATGACATTACATAGCATAAAGATTATCAAGCTACAAAGAATTCTGTAGTAGGGTGCTCAATGCGAAGACTTTCCATGGAGTTATAGTCTCTATGATAACTCCATTTAGTAATAGTGGTGAAATAGACTATGATTCTATCGAATGGTTGATAAAGAGGTTTCTAGAGCAAGATGTTCACGGTGTTTTCCCTAACTCTACAACAGGAGAGTTCGTTCATTTGACTTTCGATGAATCTAAGTCTCTGGTCCAAAAGGTAGTTGAAATTTTATGTTGTAGCGCTATCTCCATTCTATTTCAAGCCATTTAGAGACAGACTATATAGACACTTTTCATTGATTGCAGAGAAAGTTGATCTTCCAGCGATAGTGTACAATACACCGAGTTTGACAGGTATCAACATACCAGTTGATCTCTATGTAGAGCTTGCGAAAGAGCATAGCAATGTTGTTGGAGCAAAGATAACTTTCGATAATTTCTCATACCTGAGAAGGCTTGTCTTCGAGGTTAAGAGTATTAGAAAGGATTTCAGTATCTTTACAGGTTGTGATGATATGGTTTTACCAGCGCTAATCCTTGGATGTGATGGTGTAATACCAGCACTAGGTAATGTATATCCCAAGATATTTGTTAATCTCTATAACTCCTGGATTTCTGGTGACATAGATAATGCATTGAAACTATATAGTATAGTCTTGAAGATTTCGCGAATATACGACTATATCTCATCTATACCTACAGGAATCAAGATGTGTCTACACATACTAGGAGCACCAGTGAAACCTATATCTAGAGAACCTCTAGGAGTAGAATCTGAGGATGTTAAGAAGAGACTTACTGAGATCTTAAGCTCTATTCAACTATAGAAAAGCTCTATCACCTGCATCACCTAGACCTGGTACTATGTATCCTTTAGAATCGAGTTCAGGATCCACTGTAAATGTATAGACGTGTACTGGTACATCAATACTATTACAGCATTGATTAAGTCTCTTTATTCCTGGAACAGCTGATATTATGTTGAGTATTAGTATCTTTAATGGTTTAAATTTTGCTAGTAGCTCTACAACTCTACACATTGTCGATGCTGTTGCAAGCATAGGATCTAACACTATTATCGTAGAGCTACCACTTATCTTAGGTATATGCATATAGCTTATTTCAACACTGAATTCTGAAGAGAGATGTGCAGAATCCTCATGTTCAATCCTTTTCGCAGCTATGAATCCAACCTTTGCTCTCTTCAAAATCTTTAAAACAGCATTTAGCATAGGTAGACCAGCTCTAAGAATAGGTATGACGACGATATCGCTATCCCTCAATTCAATGCCGTGAGTTTCAGCTAATGGTGTTCTAATTTGTCTCTCCTCCATAGGTAGATCTTTGGATGCTTCGTAGAGTAGAAATAACGTTGAGTATTCAAGTAGTTCTCTAAATAGTGCTTTATCTGTATCAGTTCTCCTCAACATCGATAAGAGATATTTTGCTAATGGCTTATCCAATACAGATACTTCCAGTAAAGGCAAATGCCCAAGCTGAACTAGCACAGTGTAGCAATTATAAGTATTGATGAGAATTCTTTATCATGAACTATACAGTCTATAAGATTGTCAGGACTAAGAAAGCTGTATAGTGGAGGATAAACTTGAATAACATTGATAGACTTAACGAAATTAGGAGATTTTTAGCGAATAGAAAAGTATTTGTGCAATGCTATAATGAGGTGAAGCAGATAGATGTGGATAGCATTTCTGAGTATATGGATAAATGTACAGTCTATGGCTCTATAGATGTAGGTAGTAGAACAACACCTACACTAATAATAGAGTTTGATTTAGAGATAGATAGATTTGCACTTGATATAACTAAGTTTATAGTCGATAAAGTACTTTCTATGGACTATAGAGGTCTCTACATAGTGTTGTCTCAGGGTAGAATTGAGCTTAGAATACATGAAGAGTCTATTCCATGGCATGAATTGAGGGAATATTCATCAGAATCGATAGGCCAAATACTCATAGAGAATATTTTGAATACTATGAAGAGTGAATTAACGAAGATTTCTAGTGTTAGTGGTGGTAGAATTACCTTTAGAAATGGCTATATCGATAAACTCTTACTAGCTCCACTTACGAGGTACAGAAACTCTTTGTGCATCTATATTAAGCCAGAGGATTTGGATAGAGTATATACACTAAAGAGTATAAGTTCTAGTGATCACAATATATCGTGGTCTGAATCTGAAGAATCTATGGATTCAGAATACATAAGGAAAATTATTTCTAAGTTTAGAGATAGAATTGAGCTTACAGTTATAAAGTCCTCAGCAAAGAGTAGTAGTGCTGTATTGAGAAATCTAGGTAGATTTGAGGTTATGGCTATTCTACAAGCTGCTAGATACTACGTACTTACACATGACTTAGATAAGGCTAAGAGTTTTGGTTTGAATAGAGCTATCTTCTATGCATGGCTAAAACATTATGGAAGAGCTCACTCTCGGTATGTTCCTCGAAGCTATGCCCATACAAAGAAGGAGATCGATAGCTCTAGAACTGAAGCTCAAAATAGAGCTTTTGTTCTAGGTGAAGAAGTATTTGTTTCTTCTCGTGGTTGGTTTGAAATGGGTGGTCAAGAACAATTTCCAGAAGACTTTGATAGAGTTGTGAAACGTAAAGTTGATGCTGTGATACCATTTGAAATTGTTTGGAAAGCTGCTATTGAATATGTAAAGAGTTTTCCAGAGAATATCCTGTTGAACCAACATAGATTCTATAAGTACGTCTATGAACCAATTAGAGATAGTTTCTTTGAAAGAGTTGTTGTACAGGGTGAAAGAGAGAGTTTAGCATATACATTGAGTTGGAAATTCAGAGAAATTCCTCAGAAGAAGGAGAAAACATTAGAGAGCGAATCTAGGACAAGAATAACTACAAAACGTTCTCAGAAGCTCTTAACAGAATTCATTAAGAGTTCAAATCAAGGAGAATAGAGTATAGGTCTTGGTATCATCAGTAGTTATAGCGTAGGTATACATGATATGCTTTTATCGAGAATACTAAGGCTATGAACATAGCTATAGATGAAAATATGAAGAGTACTATATAGTTGTTTTGTCCTAGTATTGATGCAATAAATGATCCAAGAATACATCCGATACTAATACATGAATTGAGTTGACCCAAGCGTTCATCTTTTCTATTTGGTTCAGCTAAAAGTGTTGTTATGATGCTTTGTGATGTGCCTATAAACGACCATGAAAAACCTATCAGTGTATATACAGTTGAAATTATCAGAAAGTTTGATAGATCTTGTTTAAGAATTGCAGGTATAGAAAAGAGGATTGTTCTAATACTAAGCGCTACTATGTATAGACTCCATATTGCTCGATAACTCATAGTCACTATATTTAGTGTTGCATAGGTTAGTGTTGATGTAGATGAAGCCAAAACTCCAAGTATATACATAGAGGAATCGCTAAAACCTAGTTCAGATTTTAGGTATACAGGTAGAGCTGTAAAGAACATGAGTATAGATGTGTATACGCTTATCACGGATAGGTAGAACATACTCAGTGTATAGATCCTGATATTCTTGGAAAAGATCTCTGAAAGCTTATAGGGTTTTAGAGTTATTTGGAAATACATCTTGGCTTTCTCTATGATAAGACTGAAAAGTTTTCTTTCAGCAATAATTCTTGATGCTTCTATAACTCCAAATATTGGTGGTAAATGGAGTATTACCGCTAAAGCTGTTAGATTGACTAGTGCACTAATCATTAGGATAGAATCAAGGTTTAGAGCTCTGCGAATGAATGAACTTATTAGTAATCCTAGTGTCCATCCAATACCAGCACTTAGATACATTCTATAGATGCCCTTTCTCTTGCCACGAAATATCTCTACAAAAACTGATGTTTGAAGGGATGGTATTAAACCCAGCATAAAGCCATATAGGGTATGTAATGCTATGAATATCCAGAGACTGTCCACTAGGCTCATGATAAGTATCGTTAGTGAAACACCTAGATAGCCTATAGCAAGTGCCTTCTTTCTAGAAACACCTTCTAGAACTCTTGGCCATAACCAGGAGGCTATGGCGAAACTGGTAT
>CAZUDD010000142.1:0-4175 GCA_964619665.1 uncultured Desulfurococcaceae archaeon
GTTATAAGGGTTCTCATAATAGCAGTTCCAGCTAGAAGTTTTGATGTTGAATCTAGGAGAAGATCTAGAGCCGTATCTATCTAGAGATTCAGCGTCGTACGCATCATCATGTTGTCAGTGGGTGGGCATATCATCACTTAGAGTTTAGCGTATACCATAATACTGTTTCTCTAGTTAACGAGTTATAGGGTTTTGCTTTGAAGATAGCTATTCTTGGCTATGGGGCTGTAGGATATGCAGTATCAAAAGCTTTTGAAGAAGATTATCCTGATGTAGAGCTACGTATATGTGACTACAGTACTGAAAGACTAAAGCTATGTAGAGGACTCAATGTATCCTCTAGAGAATGTATTACTGCTGATCTTAGATCTAGAGAAAATGTCTTGAGGTGCATCGATGGTGTTGATATTGTTGTAGAGTCTTTACCAAGTACTATAAGCTTCAGTGTGTTGAAGATCTGTGGTGAAAAGGGAGTTGATGTTGTTAGTATTTCGTATATACCTCAAGATCCATTTGAACTAGACCCTCTATATAGATCTAGAAAGAATAGACTTATAGTTGATGCTGGTATAGCTCCAGGACTCAGCAACATCATTATAGGTAGTATACTCTCAAAAGAGAAAGAATTGGATTCTATAGCTATATATGTTGGTGGACTACCTGTAAAACCAATTGGTCCTCTACTCTACTCAATAACATGGTCACCAATAGATCTTCTCGAGGAGTACACTAGAAAAGCAAGAATAGTCAAGAATCATAGAATCGTTGAAGTAGATCCATTAACAGATATAGAAATCATATCTATACCAGGATTAGGTGAGTACGAGGCTTTCTATAGTGATGGACTAAGAACACTTCTTAAGACTTTAAGCTGTAGAGTTAGTAATGCCTATGAAAAGACTCTTAGATATCCTGGTCATATAGAGAGGATCAGGTTTCTACGTGAACTTGGTCTTATGGATAGAGATGATATTGAGTTAAACGGTATTAAAATTAAACCAATTGAATTTCTGGCTAAGGTTCTAGATAAGAAGCTTAGATATGATATTGAAGATATCGTGATTATGTATATCAATGCAAAAACATTGAGAGGACATGAGCATAGATATCTGGTTGTATGTAGATATGATAGAGATAGGAATCTCAGTGCAATGGCTAAAGCAACAGGATTTACAGCTTATGCAATACTAAAATCAGCATTGATTAAGTATAGACTTAGTGATGTTGGTGTTATTCCACCGGAATTCCTTGGTATGAAAAACCATGTATACAATGACATAATTGCATTCCTAAAGATGAAAGGAATTGAGATTAAGACTATGTAGTAGATGGAACGTCAATAGTATCAATATATATCTTTTGAGAATCATCAATATCTTTAGAAGAGAGCGGGTGTAGAAATGATTAGTATTGATAGTGATACTATCTTAGATCCAAAAACTATTGTTGAAGCTATAGCTAGATCTAGAGGTATTGATTTATCGACTATACCTAGACCAGATATACTCTTAGTAAGTGCATCACCAAGAATACATACGTATATCTGTAGAGCATTAGGTGCAGAACCACTGAGTAAATGGGTTTATGGTAGGTATTCTCGTTGGGGTATAAGCTTAGCTATTATTGGTGGTTATAGAGTTGCAATAGCAAGAATAGCTAGTATCGATGATATAAACTTCATCGAGGAACTTCTATCTCTTGGAATATCAAAGCTAATCTACACATCGTTTGCAACAGGACTAAATATCGATATTGGTAAAGTTGTTGTTCCATACGGAACAATATGTGAAGATGGTGTCTCAGAAAACTATGTTCCTAGAGGTATAGGTATAGCACCATCAACACAGTTATTGGATAGAGTAAGAGCTGTTGTTAGTGATGATCCAGAGCTAAGAGATGTAGTTGTATTTGCTAGAGCACTATCAATTCACAGTATATACAGGTTATACACATCTAAAATCAAGGAATTTGTTGTTAGATGGGATTGTAGATGTATAGATTCAAAACTCTGTGCAGTACTAGCACTATCACAATACTATAACAAAGATGCAATAGCATTTCTAGGAATAACAGAGACAATACTACCTTATCTAGAAAGAGCTAAAGACGAAACAATATCGAATATATGTAGATGGATAACATCGCTAATAACCAAAACAATAACAAGAATACAAAGCATAGCAACATAGACTAGTTCAGACTTTCTTCAAAACATCGATAAGAGTCTTAACAATACTCGTTAAATCATGCATAAACCAATCTCTATCCTTAGGATTATACTCACCAGTCTCCTTAAGAGGAATACTAAACTTCTTCATATAGGGAGGAATAGAATAATGCTCAATAGCGTCCATGATATCACATCTGAATTCACTTAACATATATTGACGTAAAGCACGCTCAAATTTTGGAATAACATGTAGAGCAGCATAAACACCCAGGATAATAGTTCTTGAAGAGCCAGCACAATAACCAATATATGGATGAGCAATAAGTTTACCACAAATCTTAGCTACATCAACTTCAGAAACATTACTACACTTAAAAACATATAGCTTCATTGTAGCGACATTGAAAGTTTTAGCTAATACTCTATTCCACATAACTCTATAACCATAGACATATTCACGGGCATGCCTCAAATGCTTCTTAACTCTAGCTGGTCTCATATTCAATGCTTTAGCAAGTTCATCAAGAGTCAAGAAGCTATTAATTTCAAGTTCTTTAAGAATATCAAGATCAACACTATCAAAAGGTCTAATGGTCCCCAATATCTTCTCACTATTAACATTCCATCCCTTCTCATGAATATCATCAAATATTTTTTCATTGCAGAGATGAGTTTCTATAAAACTTCTATCCTTTAAAGACTTCAATATATACTCAGGTAATGGACGAGAATGTAAGACAAAATCCTCTATCCAAGCCTTAACAACGAAATCCTTGTTACTCAAAGCTTCAAATCTAGAAATAGTAGTCTTTGATCTTAAGATTTTTAAAGGTAGATGAAAGACTATTAGAAAACCCCCATCATTTGTAATACTTATAGATCTTACATAACCAAGTTCACTAAGTCTTTTCTCGTATAACGCCATGAATTTTTCTAGAGCATAATAAGCTTTACCAGGTAAACCATGGGATGTAGGCTCTATATGAACACACACAAATCTTAGACCAAGTTTAGTTCTCAATATATCTATCTTCAATTTAATACCTAGGGTTTCCTGAAGCTTATCAATAAAATCATATGTTTCTTTAGGTCTTGAACCAAATGTAAATGCTAATTCATCTAGTGTTATTGCATCTGTAAAATATAACTGCGCTAAATAGTTAGATATGAACCTTTCGTTAATATTCTTAAACTCTGACATTGTCCTCGAGATAGAATCTTACTTGCCCGTTGATATATTTTTCTTTAGTTGTAGTGATCTATAGAATACACTCATCATATGTTATGTAAGAAATGAATCAAGTATGGCACGGTTGAGAGCAATGGCTGAGAGAAAGAAGAAACCCAAGGGTGTACCCCTACCAGACGAACCTGACTGCAGTCCATTCTAGCTCCCCTATATAGAGACATTGCTTAACGGGTTTATAAGGATTTTTTAAATCTTCTTCTCCATTTTAAAATCTTTCTGATGGTTATGTTTTCCAGAAGTACTCTATTCTGTCTAGTATTGCCTGGGTGTGGAGGAGTGGGTGTTGGTGGAGAGGGTGGTGTAAGTGTTTGTGAAGATATAGAGATGTGTTTGAAGAAAGCATTTTCAACTGCTATTCCTGGTCTTAGTGCTTATCTTGAGAGTGTATTGAAGTCTACTCTTGTTGAAGCTGTTAGAGATGGTAGATTGAGAAAATATCTTGAGAATTTCTATGGTAAAATTGGTGCTTCATTTGTTTTGAATACTGTAGCTACTATACTTAGAGAGATTTGCCCTTTTGTTTCGAATTTGACTTTATAAGAGCTTTGTTTAGCGAAGAAATTGAATACATTGAAGAAAAGAACAACTTTAACATACACTTTACTGCAGGTAGCTCTTCAGCTATCCTCTAATTCCTCATCTCTTCGGTGAGCGGGGAGGTTTCATCACGATGAAAAGTATGTATACAGTAGATGAACCTAGATATGAAGTACCCTACTCAAGCTCTAACTCTGTATCCAAAAACATAGGTAGATG
>CAZUDD010000143.1:0-4124 GCA_964619665.1 uncultured Desulfurococcaceae archaeon
ACTCTCATCTCTATATATTCTCATCTGAGCATAGGTTACTGCCTTTACAACAGTTCGTGGCTCATGTTTAGATCTATCAAAGACTTCACCCCATACCTCTGCTTTAAGACAAATCTCTTCAGAATTCCTTGATTTTACTTCCTTGACACTGAATTTACTAAAAACAAGATTCTGTGAATCGTGATAATATAGCAGTTCTTCAAGCCATCGATACAGAAGATTTTCGAGATCTATACCACATACTTCGATATCTATCCTAGTTTTAGGTTCAACTCGTGAAGTATCTGTTATTATCTCAAACATTCCCTTTGCCATTTCTTCAAATACTGCTTCTAATGTTGGTCCCCATGCCTTCACCAACACATCGGCTGTATGCTCCAAAAATTCAAAACCTCTATCCTCCATAGCTCCACACCAATAGATCATAGCTATAAACCAACCTTAAGAACTATGATAGGTTCTAGATGATCTACTATGCAATAGAGCTTCAAAAGATGAACGACATAACAATACATTATCGTTGATAACAAGTGTTGGAGCTACATGCTCTAAAAGTTGTTTAGATCTCAATACTTTAAGCAGTTTTCTCTCATGGTATTTAATGGGTTTCTTTATAGCTGATGGATATAAATCGATGTTTTGTGAGGTAATATACACTTTATCAAGGGATAGATTTTTTACTACACCGTGAATATCATCTACATCAATGGGACCACGCTCTAGGATATACCTATAGATTTCAAACAACGTAATTCTCAACGCAATTCTATCTCTATCCAGTAAATGCATACCACAGCAATTTGGTGCTGTATGGATATCGAATAAACCTTCTTTACATGTAGAAAATGTTATTCCGAATTGTTTTAGAGTTCTTGATAGAAGCGCATAGTAGCGTAGTCTAGACCTAAGTGATATCCTTACAACGGGTTTGAATCCGTTGACTTCTCTAAGGCTATAGCTTTCATATTCAATACCTTTGAGCCCTTTTTTAGAGATTATAGATTCAATGAATGAACATAGCTCTTTTTCAATACGAAGTATCTCAACAATAACATGTCTTACTCCAATATCAGCGAATCTCTGTACTACTTCGTCAATATTGGGATATAGTGATATCTCGGGAATGAATGGAGAAATTCTAATTATTATTGGTATTCCATCTTCAGCAAGATGTTTAGCTACAAGAAGTCTCTTACTTGGTGATGGTGCAAAGGGTTCAAGAACTCTAGATATATGTTCATCCATAGTACTGATTGAAACCTGGTATACTATGAGATTTCTTTCCGCTAATTTTGACAAGATTTTTCTCCATGGATTGCGAATTGCCATAACACTCTTTGTATTAACTATAACTGGATACTCATACTCAAGACAAATCCTCAGAATTCTTAGCGTAGCATTATAGAGTTCTTCGTGAGGAGGTAAAGGGTCTATTAATGTCGAAACTCTTGCTGGTATCGCCCTTAATCCCCTTCTATAGATTTTTCTAGCAATAGATTCGAACATCGATAGAGCTTTTCTCCTCAAAACTATAGTGTTCAAACTTCCTCTATACCACCTAGCATAACAGTAGATACAGCGATGTGGACACGATGTATAGGGCTCTACTCTAATTATTGAATAGCAAAGAGGTGATATTATATTACTAACATTTATCACGAGTTCTGGCATAGCTTTACATACCTTGATATGCGAGGTAGCATTGATAGCACTATCTATACTATCTATGGATAAGGTTTAAGAGCTTCTTCAATACTGATATAACGCTCTAGGTTTTAGTGAATTGCGTAACGATACTAAGACTAAAAACTACGTTTTAAACAGTATTGAGCTGAAATTTCGATTAAATTTAGAGGTACTGTTCATTGCATTGACGAGAAGACTAGATTATACGAAGAATTTCTGGATCCTAATCTTTACATGGATAACATTCTCTTTTGCAAATACACTCTCATATACATTCTATCCAAACTATGTAGTTGCTTTAGGTGGTTCAGAAGCTATTATAGGATTCATATTTGCAGTTATGAACATCTCGTTTATATTATCACAGATTCCTGGTGGATATCTAGCTGACTTTATTGGTAGAAAAAGACTTGTCGTATCTATGACTTGGCTTATAGCAGTAATAGACTTCTCAATAGCTTTAAGCCCTAGTTGGCATGTGCTTTTAGCAATAGCTGTTCTAGACGGTCTATCTAGAATGTATGTGTCTGCTCTTAGAGCTCTCTTCTACGATTCTATACCTCAAGATAAACGTGCTAGCGGTATTATGCTTAGTAATGTAGTACCATCGCTTATAGCAATACCAGGACCCTTAATAGGCGGTATAATAGCTGATAGCCTTAAGTCAAAGATTGCAGGATACAGAGTCCTCTTTATAATAGCTGGAGTTTTAGCGTTGATCGCTGCATGGATGCGCATGTACCTATCGGAAACATATATACGTAAAACCAAAGTTAAAATAAAAGACTTAGTAAGTATGATCTTCAGAAGCTATTTTGAACTACCTTCAAGAATAAGAACAATACCTAGAAATGCATTAATGTTGATTCTGTTAATAGGTATGCCTATTGCATTTGCAGGTGGTGTATACAGACCATACCTAGTAAGAGTAGCTACAGGAAGAGCTGGATTAAGTGATACGGAATGGGGTTTGCTTATGACTATAGCTCTACTATCTTCGAGTATAGCTAGCTTAATTCTGATGAGAACCCTAGACAAAATACCACATAGATTACTGCTCTCCATTGGTATAGGTATTCAAGCTCTAGGTCTATATCTATTCACATCAAAACAGTTTATAGTCATGGGTATAGCGCTGGTAATTCTCTACATCGGCATAAACCTAGCCATATCAGGTTACGGTGCACTACTAACAAGCTTTACACCAATAGATATTAGAGGTACCGTTATATCCATAGATAACGTGTTATCTGTGATAACAGCAATTCTTGGAAATATAGTAGCCTCGATACTCTATCCACAGCTCTACGAACGTTCCTTCTATACACCGATAATTGTAATGATAGTCACTGGAATGATGGTACTACTACACGAGATTAAGTTGCTATTCAGCTCTAAGCTATCAACTCATTCCTAGATTTATAGGTCGAGTAACGATATGAAACCGGTGTTGATATGAGCTGGAAAGAAAGGTTTATATTTATAGCACATCGAGGAGCTTCAGCTTATGAACCTGAAAATACTATTAGGGCCTTTATGAAAGCAATTGAATTGGGTGCAGATGTTGTTGAGCTTGATGTAAGGGCTACAGCTGAAGGTATACCCGTGGTAGTCCACGATGAATCTCTAGAACGTATAGCTGGAGTCCCGAAGAGAGTTTCAGAGTTGTCCATAGATGAACTTAAGAAGTATAGAGTTTTTGGAAAAGAACCAATACCGACACTAGACGAAGCACTAGAGTATCTAGATAATCGTGTGGGAATATTTATTGAATTGAAAGAGAAGGGTTTAGAGGACAAAGTCCTTGAGATAATAAATAGATATAGAATTGAAGAGAACATCTTGTTGATATCTTTTCACATAGATATTTTGAGAAGAATACGTGAAATGAACTCAAAAATTGATATAGGGTTAATAACTGTTAGACATGTAGATCTAAGGCAAATATTGAAGCTAAGACCTTTCGCTATACTGCCTCAATACAGCATAGTAAATCCGAGAACTGTTAAAGAAATACACGCTCATAAACTACGCGTTTATGTGTGGACTATAAACGATATTTCACTAGGAGTAAAGATGATGAACTATGGTGTTGATGGTATTGCAACCGATAGACCAGATATTAGACATCAGATAGCAAAACAACGTACTCTAACAAGATATCTCAAGTAATAGAACGGGTGGTGAGATCTTGGAAAAGAGGTTTAAAGAAGTAGGTGTCGATAATCCTCATGGAATATATGTGTATGATAGACAAAGTGATGAATGGATCTTAATATGTACTGAAGGCGAAGGATTCAAACCGTCCTCAGATGGAGTCTACGTAATATACTTCGATAACACAAAGTGTTCTGCTTGTAGAACCTACGACCCAATATGGTTTCCCTATGTGAGAGAAGTAGCAAAGAAATTGAACGAGTATACATTCGTTATAGTTC
>CAZUDD010000144.1:0-4083 GCA_964619665.1 uncultured Desulfurococcaceae archaeon
CCATAGAATGCCATACCTATAGATGCCCATACAGGTGCTAGAATAGATACTTGGTACTGCTCTACAACTATGATTTTCGATACTATGATACCTGCTATAAAGGAGTACACGAGAATAACGATTAGATTTCCTACTACAATAAATCTCTTATGGCCATATGGATGATCATTGTCTGGAGGTTTCATACTCAATTTAATAAAGTATATAGCTATGAATAGTGCAAGAATGTTAGCTATAGAAGTTAGTGCATCTACGAATACTGCTTTCGACCCATAGAAAACACCTCCCATAATCTTAGCTATACTACCAATAAACCCTGTAGTAGCTACTATGGCTATACCATATCTATTCCTTATCATGTTCTACACAATGTAATTTGTTAATACTGTGGATAACTATTAAACTGATTGGGTGGTACGTAGAGTGCAATACCTACTCGCATCTTCAGAACTAGATGAACTTATAGGGTTAATCGAACCTAGTACAACTATACTAATTGAAGGAGCTCCAGGTACAGGTAAAACCACTTTTGCTATGTCTATAGCTTACAGAAATGCTGTTTATAGAAATGCTAAAGTTACATATATTGCCCTCGGTGAAACAACAAATAAATTAATAAGCTATGCCGAGAAAATGGGCTTCAATATTCGTGAACTAATTAGTGCAGGTCGTTTTGATCTGATACGCATACCCATGGTTAAGTCTAGAAATGTTATTGAGAGACTCTCAGAAACATTAACTGAAGCAACAACAGCTGAAGAATTTGTAGTTGTTATCGACAGCGTAACACCATTGCTAAGAATACTCGAAGAGTTCATAGATAAGAGAGCTTGGATTCAAAGTCTAGTATATGATGTTTTTAGTCATAGTAAAGGCATACTTATCCTAGTTGCTGATATATTTGATAGAGATCCAGATCTACGATTACTAGAGTTTGTATCTGATGTTGTTTTCAAGTTGAGCTATACAATATCTAGGGATGGAACTATAGAGCGCTGGCTATACATAAAGAAGTTTAGAGGTCATAGCATTAAAACAGGTTCAATACCCTTCGATATTAGTGATCATGGAATAATAGTTTTGAACTATGTATCCAACGAAATAGCTTCTAGATCTAGATCGAATAGAAAGAGTATCCAGGTAAGATGTACCCCAGCTCAAAAACTACTCTTCAGTGATACTGTTGAACCAGGCACACAAATACTAATAATAGACAAGAGGGGTTGGATTGGAGGTTCACACTTCCTTCAATACTTAGTTAAAGCCATGACGGAACTCGTTGATAGAGGTTATAAAGTAGTGATAGAATGTTTTGACGCTGAACTTCTAGACATCGTAAAAAGCTTTCTTGGTCCTGATAAATATAGTAAACTTGAGATAATGGTATTTGATCCCAGAATAGCCTCTTTAAGTCATCTAGTTACAAAAGATATTGAAAAGATGTTCAAGAAAGCTGATGTAGATGTATACCTGGTTCTTGGACTTGAGAAGGTCGTTGATATTTATGATGAAGACAGGCTTAAGAAATTTGCTAGAAACACTATTCAGAATCTCAAGAGTTTAGGAATAACAACTATACGCTACTATAGACAGGAATTCAGAGAAGTTGTTCCTGAATACTATGTTAATTGGAGCGATATAGTTGTTGAAGTAGATCTAAAGAATGGTAGATCTCTCATCAGATTAATCAAGAACTTGAGAGCAGATAAAAAGATAGAAGTTGAGGATAAAGAGTTTCTTACATGTGTTCAAACTAAACACTGAATATACATTACTAATATTATTTTATGAGTGTGCGTGTTTTTCAAAGTATCTCGTTGCGAGTCCATGCATAGGGGTAACAATGTTAACAAAAGCTAAACTCGTACCGGTAATAACCGCTATAGCATTTGCAAGTGCTGTATTAACAGCATTTGCATTACCAACACTAAACGTATATGTACAGAAGATCGGTGTTGGTGTTGCTCATATAGATAAACCAGCTAGTGTAGCAAGCATACGATATGTATTCACAATGATAAACTCGACAATGTATTTAACAGCTGTTGAGATATCCTTTGATTCAACACTTGAAAACGGAACCTATATAAGAGTTGAGTTCAGAGACTCGAACAACACTGTCATAGCCTTTGGAGAGAAAACACTTGATGAAGAAGTAAACACCTCAACATGGATATACATAGAGTTGAACAGGCCATTAAAATACGAGGAAATCAAAGAGATTGAACAGATAGCTGTAATGGTATTAGGACCTAGTGTCGAAATCTAGGTGTCTAGAACATGATTCGAATCTCAATAAAGGGTTTTATTCTTACACTAATCATATCGCTCATAATTGCTATCACGATAGTGTTCATAGCATCTGGTTCTAGAATCTTCATAGTATTCAGCGACTCTATGGAGCCAACAATTCCTCCAGGTTCATTAGTAATAGTAGTTCCAACATGGATAAAATCTCCTGAAGTAGGCGATGTAGTGGCCTATAGGCTTAGAATAGATAATCATGCTAGTATGGTTATTGTCCATAGAATTGTTGCTAAGTATAGCGAAGACATGTTTATAACTAAAGGTGATGCTGTTCAAGAACCAGATCCATGGATTGTCAATAGAAGCGATATAATTGGTGTTGTTGTATTCTCAATACCATTCATAGGAACAGCAATGCTGTTCATAGCAATATTTGCACCTGCTATCCTAGTTGGAATAGCAACATATCAACTGTCAGCATATATACAACAACATCCAGAAGTAGTTAAACCGATAATAAGGAAATTCAATTCATTAGCAAAGATACTTCAACTGCTTACAAATAGACACAATAAGAGTAACCACTAGATCAGGGTAAAACAGTAAGTTTTTCTCTATTCCTAGCTTTCTTTTCTAGGGATTGATTTGTTAAAACCATATGTTTTCCATATTATTGGAGCTAAGAAAAACATTGGAAAAACAGTTGTTGGAGTAGCTATTCTGAAAAAGCTTGTCAATAAGGGTTTGAAGGTAGGTGTAGTAAAGCATTCTACACATGGAGTTGTATTCATTGATAAAGACGCAGAGAAATACCTTTATACAGGTGCTTCAAAGAGCTTTATATCGTCTAAGGATATAGCTTGTCTCTATATCTCTCAATGGATTGACGACATAGAAAAATCACTTAGTTTCTTTGATGAACCTATAATCATAGTTGAAGGATTTAAGGAGTATACAAAGGATAGAGATGTAGTTATAGTAGCTAAAGATCATGAAGATCTTCAACTCATAGATAGATATCCACGTGAGAGAATCTTAGGCATAGTTTTAATGGAGGATAGTTTGAGAAACCTAATCGATACAGAAAGTTATAGAGTATATAGATATGTAGAGATAGACAAACTCGTGGATATGGTACTTGAGAAAGCAAAACGCTATATACTTAATCAACTACCTCAGAAAAACTGTGGTCTCTGTGGTTTCTCTAATTGTCTATCTCTTGTTGAAGCATATCTTAAAGGATTCAATGTTGTTTGTCCACATATACTCAACGTAGTACTTAAGGTAAACAGCAAATCAATTCCACTAAATCCATTCGTTAAAAACCTATTAAAAAGTTTAACATTATCAATTACATCAATACTAAAGAATGTGCCTACACCCATTAAGAGAATAGAGCTCTATGTAGAGTTTTGATAGAGCTAATAGGTAAACGAAATTATTAAGTGAAACTATGTTTTATCCTTTGACATATGCTACAATAGCTCCAAGTATCAATCCTGCAAGCGTTGGTATTGTGATTACGAATCCAATTGTAGCTATGACACTCTTCACTATATTCCACATATAGATTGCTAGAGATGAAGCTTTTTTGGCTAGTTTTTCAAAGGATGTACCAACATTCCAAACACCTAAAATAGATCCTAAAAACATAACTAGTAGCGAAACTATTAGATAGCGAAGAATTTTAACCGATGAATATCCTAGTGCGAAACCAAGTATAAATTGTATGAATCCTATAACATAGTTTGTAGGACTTGAACCTATTATACTGAATATGTCTAGATGAGTCAACTCCTCTAATACCTTCGTTATATTGATAGCATTCTCAAGACC
>CAZUDD010000145.1:0-4028 GCA_964619665.1 uncultured Desulfurococcaceae archaeon
CTTGATAAAGCTTTCAAGATCAACTACTTCAGCACCATATATTCTCTGCATATAGCTTAGAGCCCATTTATGGTCTTCCTCTGTGATTGCTGAAGTACAGTCACTAATTATCACGATGTTGTATCCTCGGAAGAATGCATCTGCAGCTGTATGGAGAACACATATATGTGTATGAACACCAACAAGAACAACAGTATCTACGTTGAGTTCTCTTAGGAGTTGATCTAGATCAGTTCCATAGAAACCACTGTATCTACGCTTATAGATGATAAAGTCTTTTTCACGAGGTTTAATCTCGTCTATAACTTCAGCACTCTGTGAACCTCTAACAGCGTGTGGACCCCAAACCTTAAACTCTCTATCTATATCGGGATAGTGTGCATCACATACATAGATAATAGGTATGTTTTTCTCTCTAGCAATCTCTAAAAGCTTCTTTATCTTCGATACAACTTCATCTCTACGAACAACAGTTATCCTACCATAGATAAACTCTTTTAGCATATCTATTACTAGGATTGCATATCTAGTCAACAGAAGCCCTCTATACGTATAGGGTTCTAGAATAGCTTATATGTATAGCACTACAGCAAACTCTGGTAGAAACTGTTTAGAGTCTATGTTTAGACACATCGATAGTTTGCAATTTACTTAAAAAAGAAATTCCTAGACTACACAACATACCTGTTCATCTCCTTAACCTGGTTTCGCTACTTCGAGAGTCTTTATAGCTCTACTTAGTTTTGATCTCGCTAGATACAGTATAATGCCTATTATTATCCATGAGAATATGATTCCCAGTATCATTGGCAACAACAGCTCTTTTCTAGCCTGTCTAAGTTCACCACCATCAATTAACCCTACAACTCTTCTACACTTTAAGAAGATCCATAAGCTGATTAGACCACATATAATCCATACAATACCAATACCTATGAATACTACAACTGTTGTAATACCATATATTAGCTGAAGTATTGCTATGATAATTGCTAGAATACCAGCAACTCTAACATATGTTTTAGCACTTCTTGCTTCTGGAGGTATTGATGGTGTAGACATATTCTCTACCACTAAACCAGATCCATACACTGACTACTCGATTTCTACTCTTAATATAGGGTTAGACCTTTCCTGAACATCAACACAGTATTAATTGTTGTATATAGTGATCTCAATGAAAAGGAATCCATATCCAATCTCAATTACTCTATGACTTAGAAAAAGATATTTGATTATCGAACAACTGTAGAGTGAGGAAAGAGAAACGTGATCAACTTGAATCTCTGGTTATCGCCTTGTGTTGTGATACTATGTCTTACTCTATAAGCTATAGGTATCGTGGTGGTATGTCTACAATGAGAAGTATCGTTGCTTTAGTATCTATTGTACTTGGGATAATCCTTGTTCTATCGATAATGACTGTTCTCGGCATATCGATACCATACATATCCACGTTGATATCTAGAGAAAAAACTGCTATGGTACCCATATACACATCGAGATTTCGTGGTGAGTATCTCGATATAGCTGTTAACAATACTTATCTTGTTATTGAGCTATACAGAGGATTTCTACATAGTGTTTGTTTCTATAGAGTTGGTGCTTCAAAACCTAGTCTATGTGTCTATGTATATGGTACTCCAAAAGACTATGTTTTGGCTAGAGAAGCACTTGTATCTCTTAGCCATAGTGTATGGTTTATCAATCTAGGAGACATCATCTCTGCTCTTAGAGAATCCAATGTTAAATACGATATGATTGTGTATTCTGGTTATGGAGCTACTATTTCTCGTGTTGGTATGTGTAGAGTTAGTGTTAGAGATAGTTCTCTATATATAGGCTTCTGTAAAGAGTTTGAGAAACCTGTTGTTCCTGACTGTTCTAGGATCAAGGACTATTCTCTAGAGCGTATTCTATGTGTTTTGAATAGAGATGAGATTGAGTATGCAGGTAAAACTATTCTTGGTAGTGCTATCTATGTTAGTGTTACTGAGATTGTTTGGAAAGCTATTGAATGGGTTGACAAACATATTGAGTATGATGAGGTTAAGGCTAGGAGTAGTAATGGGTATATCTATAGTCCTTCAGAAACTATTTCTCTTGGTAAAGGTGTTTGTATTGACTATGCAGTTCTCTATACTGCAGCACTTCTCTACGCAGATATATCACCAGTATACATAGTGAATATGTATCGAGATGAAAATCTCCATTCAGTTGCTATGATCTATATAAATGGAACTGGAATTGTTTTAGAACAGCATTTGCCACCAATAGAACTTGCAGACTATATTCAGTACAACAACGTTAGTATCTATGAACTTCTAGAGATCCATCCATCTAGAGAAGGCGTATTCATAAAGATTATCAATAGACCTAGAATCAGAGCAGTAGATACATACCCCAAGGACTCTCTACCGAGTAATCTTGCACAGGATATAATGCTTTATCTACATAGGAAATACGGTGTTAACATAAATCCAAAACTAGAAGCTTTCATTGATCTGGGTATCTATGGCTATATAGAGTATCCAAGCGCTAGATACTACTCCAAGATATTTAGATTTCAATGGATGTACTATCTAGTAGAAGATATCTGGAAAACACTAACAATTGAATGGGGTAAAAAACCTAGTGATCTATGGATAGTTATAGAGAACTACACAGTTAAGATAGCCTATAGCGAAGTACCATTACCAAACATAACAATAGAACTAGTAGGAGAATACCTAGTAATAACGATAGAGTCACAATCAGATATAAAAGACATTGATGTAATCATAGCAGACCCCACAACGAAACAGGATATAGCAGGAATAACAAGAAGACCATACTACTACAAAAACCTGATAACCATATACGCAGATCAATGGATAGTAGAGAGCAACAAAGCAAAGATAGTAGTATCGATATACAAGATAGTGAGCAGAATCCAAAGAGATAAGTTCTATATAAAGATATGGCTAGAAACAACAACATGGAACAAACCATTTCTAGTCTATGTAAAGCTAATAGATCTTAGTAAAGTATAGTTTAACATCGCTATAGATACTCGCTAAGTCTATTTCTGATAAACTGGAAAAAGGATTAAAAAGGATTCAAGATCATAATTAAACAAGAGCTCAACACGTCTATTCTTTGTATGACGATGATGTGGAAAGCTCTCTATTTCGGGATGATGTGGTGCGTTATCCCATCCCTCAATTATATTTCCTTCAGGATCTAGCCAATAGTAGCTATAGGCTACAAGCTCATTACCACGGAATATCCGTCGTATGCACACTCTAGACATGTCTCTAAGAATCAAAACAGCTTTTTCTCGTCTAATGTCTTTTCTTTCAACTATGTTCAACTCTTCAATCCTTAAAATGATATCTCTATACTTGTTGAGTAAGTCTCTCAAGGATTTTGTAGAGATCACGGAGTTCTTCCTCTAAAGACTTCTTTAATTCCATGAGAAACCTCCATTCAATCCAATCCTCATGCTCTTCAAAAGAATTACTCATACTTTTTTCAAATTCGTTGAGATCCTTACCATACTTTTCTCTGTAACGCTTTATCTCAGATTCAATTCTAGACAATTCATCTCGAACACTCTTTATTCTCTTCTTGAGAACTAAGATAGTGATCGTCTTAACGAGATCAGGATACCTCTTTTCAAGCTCAGCAAGCAATTCCAATGTCATGATTCTCACTATAGGCATTACTACTGTACCGTCTACCAAGACACTTCTAATGTAATAGAGCTTTAAATAGACATTTCCTTACATATCTACAGCTCAACCCTTTGATCTCAGTATGTATCTAAGAAGATGAAATCCTATATAGAGGGTATCTATGGAATACCAAATAGCTGTAACAAGCTATAGATAAACACAGCAATAACACTAACTAAAGCACCAATCAATATCCAAGGCTTATCCTGTTTAGGATCCTTCAACACTACCTCCCATAGTCTAGACAATTCTAGCTCAAGTCTTCTCCAGTCACAGATGCTTAAAATGATTACTGTTATCGCGATTATTGAG
>CAZUDD010000146.1:0-4021 GCA_964619665.1 uncultured Desulfurococcaceae archaeon
GCAAAACTAGGAATAAAGCTACCATTCATTCGAGAAGATGCTAGTATGATAATACGAAGATATATGAAGAGCTTTGGAATTCCACGAAGAAGTGATATGAAAGCTGTTATCGCAGCTGCAATAGCTATAGCTGTTCGCAACGCGGGTATACCTATTAGAGAGAAGGAAATACGTGAGTTTCTAGGTGTTGACTCAAGACAATTCTGGAATGCTATGTTCAAACTTCAATCCATCGTTAAAACTAGAAAATACTTCACACCAGAAGTATTCATACCCAAGATCATAGATCAGCTTCAGCTTTCTCAGCGTGTAGCATATCTAGCTTCAAGAATTGTCAGTATATTGAATGATATGGGTAGAACTGCAGGTAAAGATCCAGCTGGTATAGCTGCAGCAGCTGTATACCTAGCATCGATACTATGCAATGAAAAGCGTACACAAAAAGAAATAGCAGAACGTACGGGTATAACTGAAGTTACGATAAGGAATAGGTACAAAGAGATAGTCGATATATTGACGATAATTGTGCCCGTAGATGTAGAACCCATATCTCAATAACAATAACTCCTCTTATTCTCAATTTAAAATCTCTCTACATATGTATGCTTATTAAGCTGACAAGAATACGACATCTTAGCGAAAGCAACGAAAGTAGTGATAACATGGGTGCCAAAGACCTTGGACTCAAACTCAAAAACTTCATCACTTAGTGAAACAAGTGAAAAACTCAATGAGTTAAATGATGTTGAAAAACGAGTATATGAGGTTATCAAGAATATCACAGCAGCACAGGGACCTATTCCTCAAACAAAGCTTAAAGAATTACCAGAACTTCGAGGTATTAGCCCTCAACAAATAGCAAAAACTGTTCTTAAACTCTCCAGACTAGGACTAATTCGTAGACAGAGGATAACAAAGGATGGAAGATCTATGTATGTTGTCAGTGTTACCACAATAGAGCAACCTCCTCAAAACTTTGTACTACCAATTAGACTAGACTTCGTTATAAGAATACCTTGCTTTAAATGCAAAGAATTAGAGAGATGTACAAGCGGAAGCTACTACAATCCACAGCATTGTTCTACATTAACAGAGTTTTTGAGGAGCATCATCAAGAAATCATCAAAGGAATAGATTGACAACGTTAAGTATCAATGTCTTTGTCTAGAGTTTTTAACACATTCAAGAATATCAATGAATTCTGCATCTGTCTTAATACCATCGTGTATGTGATGAGTTCTAGAAGCTCTGTAACCCTTTTGATTTAAGCATTCGATAACCTGTATAACTTTAGGCATACTTGACTTTAAGAATCTTGCAATACTTGAAATTCTTACAGGAAATGAATTCATTGAAAGTTCTTCTCTCAATGTCTGTAAAAGTTTTTCGATATAGGATATCTCTTCCATGTATTCTCTACGCTTCAATTCATCAAGCATTTTCTCGATAATCCATGGCTGACCCAAAGGACATACCCATATAGGTCCAATGAACACAACTTTCGAGTTGCATACAGGGCATCTGTATGTCGATATAGTTTCATCCACAATTTCACGATATGTACAAGATGTACAGTAGAGCAAGTATTTGAGACAGTTTGATAGCATTGACGAAGATTTCAATCCTCCTTCAAAGACCTGTACATAGGTCCTAACATAGTGCTTACTATAGTATGTGACTACAGGTACTATGTATTTATCTACAACACCAGCAATTCGAGCAATAAAAGCTAGTAAGGCTCGCAATGCTATCTCTTTACTTATGTCTATCTTGATCCCTTTTACACCATAACGTCTAAAGAGTTTATGAGGATATTTACCTTCTAATGGTGCAAGATCTGTAGCCGTAAATGCAACTACACCTCTATTGAATACAGCATAGAGTGCTGAAAAGGTAAAGGGGGCTGGACTACCAAAAGGATCTATGTCTATATAACTTGGCTTGATATGCTCTCTATACAACTTGAATAGAAGCTCATTAGCATCAAGCGAATACACTATGATCTTATCTCTTAAACCATTTATCTCCGTATTTATATGGCATAGTTCAACAGCTTTGGGATTTATATCGTTTAGGATAACTTTTTCAACTATAGTAAGCTCCTTAGCAAAGCGTATACCTCTAACGCCTGTTGCTGCTAGGGGATCTACGGCTACTATCTTCTCATTACCGAAGAACGATGATATGAATAGAATGGCTATATCTCTATTCTCCTTCATAACCGGGTTATAGAAAACAGGTGCCCAAGCTGGTTCGTAAACACCATTGCTTCGTTTATATAGTTCGGGATTGGGTATACATATATCAGCAAGTCCTTCCTTAATCAAGATGAAGTTTTCAGGACATTTAGTGTTGCTAGACATTGATTTACACCTAGAGACTCTGCAAAATCTCTTAAAATCTCTATATGGAGTGTTTTCCTGTTGTCCATAGTTACAACATATGTTTTAGCATTTTTGGATTGAAAGAGTTTAAGGAAATCATTATCACGAATATTTCTGTGAATCACTAGAAGTGCGTTCTTGGCTTTTGAAAGTTTGTCAAGTATGGCTTTCCTCAAATTAGGTAAAGATAATTCCATAGGGCCGATTTCGTCTATAGCCATTAAAGCTGTATCCGCAGTACACTTACTAAGTGCTTTAATTCCATGTTTTTCAGCATCGATTAACACGTAGTATCTACCAATTCTCGTACTAATACTGCTACTATTGACCTTGAATACATTGAGTAGATCTATGCGTAGTGCAAGCCATGTCCAGGATCCGTCAACAAGATCTACTAATTTAAATCCTATTCTTGAATTTCCTTCACGAACTTCAGGACAATAAAAACCGCAATATGTGATTCCACATCTTCTCAGTATGTCGAGTACTTTAAAGAATAGAGTTGTCTTTCCGATCCCGGGTCTACCTGTTATGAGTACAAAGACCATGTTTATCACTTCAAGAATAGAATTGATTTAGCGTTTCTTGATCTCATAGAATATCTCTTCAATATCCTCTGGTTGAAGTACATCAGTTAGTTGTTCAAGCTCCTTCGTTATTTCAGGATCTTTTTGCTGGATTACAACTACGCTTTTACCATCAACGACTCTTGCCATCTTCAAGCACTCAAGACATTTTGTTTTTAGATTCTCATCAATATTTCTCTGAGATTTTTTAGTGATTTCTGTTTCAACTATCATGAATAGAGGTTTTTCGTGAGAAACAACAATATCTGAAGGTATGGAAAAGAATTTCTCTGCTTTAATACCACTCTCTATTGCCTTCTTAACTATGAGTTCTATTAGCCTGTGTTTTTCATCTACAAATCTAGATGTGCTTTCAGATTCTCTGAGTTCTTTTAAACTATCGTCGCTATGTGCTATACCTTCGCTTTTTCTAATCTCTAAATCATCCTCAAATATGTTTATACTTGCCACAACATCTTCAAATTCTTCACCAAATACTTCGAGAAACCTTTCAGCGGTATTTATAGTCATGTCCATTTTTCCTTGTTCGTATTGATAGAGAGTTTTGGTACTTAAACCAAGTAATTTTGCTAATGAGCTCATTCCCATACCATGTTTTTCACGCAGCATTCTCAATTTCATACCATCGATCTTTACATAGTAGAATCCTCTTTGTTCATAGATAAAGACCTTATCTCCCTTCGCGAAATCTTCTAGCGTCTTTGGATGAACTACAACAACGTTATTTCTTATATGGACGACATCTTCTATAGTTGCATCCTTGCCTATATGGTATGTTATAACAACTCCTTTTGCTGGAATTAATCTACTTAATCGTCTAAATTCATTGAATTCTCTACTTCTGGTTAGTAGTTTAGAAGTGATTTTGACCAATACCTTCTTTTCTTTGTTTTGTTTTTTACTTGCAACTACATCAACACTACGTTGTGATGGATCTGGAGGATAAACTATCTCTGTATAGCTAAAATTTAGTTTTTCTAAAGCTCTAAGAGCTAGCTCTTTCAATCTATTATGCTCGATGCTCATGACCTCTTCAGATATGTATAGAAA
>CAZUDD010000147.1:0-3973 GCA_964619665.1 uncultured Desulfurococcaceae archaeon
CCTATATCCTGAAATACATAGACTAGATCTTCAATCCAATCCAAAACACCACAAGTAAAGCAGAAAATACCTCTAAACAAAACCATGAGATTATCATCTCTAACCTCAACTAGTTCTACACAAGCTTCAGGACATCGATATCTATTATATACCTCTAAACCACGATTGATTACCTCGGGATTTATCATTTAAATCAGCCTAACCTACCCATATCGGTATACAGCAAAAGGGTTTTTATATCTCTAACAAATTATTTTTGTCTGGTGATACGGTGTGAAGTTAGAGGAATATCTTGAGAAATGGGTTAAAGGTGAAGCTGAAGAAATTGTTGAGTATCTAGCTGCTGCTATTATAGCTGAAGAAAAGGGATTAATTGAAGTTGCACAAGCTCTAAAGATGATTGCTTTTGAAGAGGCTATGCATGGAGCTAAAGCTCTAGTCCTAGCGGGTAGAATCGGCGATTTGAAAGAGTTTATCAAGAAGAGAATTGAGTGTGAGGAGGAAGCAGCTAGAGTACGTCATGACGAGGCATCGCATCATGATGAGCCATGGAAAACAGTGTTCGAGTATACAGCACGTGATGAAGAAAGACATGCAAGAATACTTAGAGGTCTACTAAACAGGCTATAGCCCAAGACGAAAAACTCCGACAGACAGCTCCCCAATGCTTTTCTATCTCTTTTTGTATACCACTCTACTTCTCTACATCTCCACGGAGACTATAACATGGTTGGTACTCACAGTGAGTGTGTGTATGTGAAAGATACGGAGAAGAGAGGAATGGCGCCGGGGGCGGGATTTGAACCCGCGCGGGGTATTCCCCCACCGGCTCTCCAGGCCGGCCCCTTAGACCGCTCGGGCACCCCGGCACCGAGAAATGTGGTTTTGTGTGGGTTGATAAGTTTAGTGATTATTGTCTATCTCTTCTTCAACTCTATCTCTATATAGACATTTTCGGGTACTCTAACTCTCATTATTTGCCTCATTACATGTTCGTTTGCTTCTATATCTATCAATCTCTTATGAATTCTCATTTCCCATTTATCCCATACTTTTGATCCTTCACCATGTGTTGGTCTAAGTGTTGGGATTACCAATCTTTTTGTTGGTAGTGGTACTGGTCCTCGTATTCTAACACCTGCTCTCTTAGCTATGTCTACAATCTGAGATACAACGTAGTCTAGGTTCTTTACATCGGTACTCCATATCCTGATTCTTACCATAGCTGACATCTCTATCACCTTAGAACCATAATCTATGTTCTTTATCGAGTTCAAAAAACTATCTGTTCATAGTTTTGATCTTAGTTTAAGTGTTGTTAAGGCTACTTCCTTATCTCGACTTTCATAGGCTTAACGTCTATTACAACACCAATACCGACAGTTTTACCCATATCTCTCATTGCGAATCTTCCAAGCTGTGGAAAGTCACTGAATTTCTCTATGACCATAGGTTTAATTGGTTTGAACTTTACTACAGCGATTTCACCCATCTTGATAAATGATGGATTCTTCTCGATTACTTGACCTGTTCTGGGATCCAGCTTAGCTATGATCTCAACGATTCTACATGCAATGCTAGCTGTATGTGCATGGATTACAGGTGTATATCCAGGTGCTATAGCTGATGGATGCCACACTATCATGACTCTAGCAGTGAATTCTTCAGCTACTGTTGGGGGTGTTGTGAGGTGTCCAGCTACATCACCTCTCCTAATCTGGTCCTTTGAGACACCTCTAACGTTGAATCCTATGTTGTCTCCTGGAACAGCTTTCTCAATTCTCTGGTGATGCATCTCAATGCTTCTTACTTCACCAACAACACCAGGTGGCATAAAGACTACGGTATCACCTACCTTCAGAACTCCTGTTTCAACTCTACCTACTGGTACGGTACCAACTCCAGAGATTACGAAGACTTCTGATATGGGTATTCTTAGCGGTTTATCAATTGGTTTAGGTGGTTCCTTAACACTGTCTAGAGCTTCTAGTAGTGTCTTACAGCCATTAACACCATACTTCTTCTTGATCTCAGCAATCTTCTGATCATTCCACCAAGGCATATTGGGACTAGGCTCAATGATGTTGTCTCCAACCCAACCAGATACTGGTACAACCCATATGTTATCGAGTTTGTAGCCTATTGCTCTAAGGAACTTAACTAGTGTTTCTAGAATCTCCATAAATCTCTTTTCTGAGTATGGTGGTTCAGTGATATCCATCTTTGAGATAGCTATGATCATCTGGTCAATACCCATTGTCTTAGCTAACAATATGTGTTCTCTTGTTTGACCTTCTGGACTCATACCAGCTTCAAATTCACCCTTCTTTGCAGAGACAACGAGTACTGCTACATCGGCTTGACTAGCACCTGTGATCATGTTCTTTACGAAGTCTCTGTGACCAGGAGCATCGATAATCGTGTAGTAGTACTTCTTTGTCTCGAACTTTCTATAGGCTAGAGTGATAGTTAGACCTCTTTCACGTTCCTCTTTGAGCTTGTCTAAGAGCCAAGCATACTTCTCACTTTCTTTACCAGCTTTAGCAGCCTGTTCAAGAACTTCTTTCCATGTTTTTTCATCTACAGCTCCAAGCTTTAACAACATGTGGCCTACTAGTGTACTCTTACCATGGTCTACATGACCAATTATAACGACGTTAAGATGTGGTTTTGTACTCATAGAGCTATACACCCACTTATAGCACTTAGCCTCGCAGACTTGTTAGAATAAGGACTTGGATTTATAAGCGTTTATTAAAGGTGTATCGAGGTGTGATTATGTAATAGGATACAGAATAGATAGTGATCCTGATTTACCTAGAGCTTAGAGCTATACGCTCAATCTCTTCTTTTCTCTGTATAGCATAGCTTTTAGGATCACCATTAGCAGCAGCTATTATCTCATCAGCTAAACACTCTTCTATTGGTTTAAGCGATCTAAATGCACATAGATATGCACCTTCAGTTAAATGCCTAATAGCTAGATCAACTCTTCTCATTGGAGAAACATCGACAGCTACATGGTATACTATACCACCATACATAATCCTCGTAGTTTCTTCTCTTGGAGCAGCATTCTCAATAGCTCTAACTAGAACCTGTATCGGATTAGTCTTTGTCTTCAGGTATATCAAATCAAATGCATTCTTAACTATGTTGTAAGCTAAGTGTTTCTTACCTGTATTCCTAGCTTTCCTCATAAGCCTATTGATTAGTCTTTCAACTATTGGTACTTCAGCTTTACCAAATCTTCTCTTTTCATGTCTACCTCCAGTATGTGGTAGAAATACAGGTTTCAATGAGATATATTTCTTTAGACTAGGATCCCTTACGATTATACCTCTAAAACTCCATTTTCCAAAGAGCTTGATTTCGTCTAGAGGAACAATAGCTTCAATACCTAGACTTTCAAGTTTTTGTTCACTCAATACAAAACACCTTATCGAATTATCGAAGTGGTTTCTGTTTCTTACCCTTTATAAGTTCAGTCAATGCAACACCGTTAACCATTATAACCTTGTATCTTACACCAGGTATATCGCCCATAGATCTACCTCTAGAACCACCAATACCTACGATGATTACTTCGTCGTGTTCATCGATGAAGTTTAGACCTCCATCATATGGTACAAAGGCTGTTACAACCTTACCATTCTTTACAAGTTGAACTCTAACACATTTTCTAACACCAGCATTTGGTTGTCTAGCCTCTACACCAACCTTCTCCAACACTATACCTCTAGCCATCGGTGCTCCTTCAAGAGGATCATACTTTTCTTTAAGTCTTAGCATACGTACTCTAAACTCTCTTTGACTCCATCTAAACTTCAATCTCTTTTTACGCAGTTTTCTAGCTGCGAATAGACCATTCGGTGCTTTTTTACCTGGCATACCGGTATACCGTTTAGTAGCATTGATGTCTAGGTTTTAAAGTTTTGATGTTTAAGTAACTACAACATTATCTATACTGAAG
>CAZUDD010000148.1:0-3949 GCA_964619665.1 uncultured Desulfurococcaceae archaeon
TGGTATTAGCGTTCTAGCTATCAATATCATTGTATCTGGATTATATGTTGATCTATACAGTTTAACTAACTGATACTCTCTTACTCTGAGCGAAACACCTTTCTCTACCTGTTCACGGACTTCAGAGCGTTTAACACCCATGATATCAGCTAGTCCATCGAATAACCCTTCAAGCCATTTACTTCTCCATTCCTCAGCTGTTAATGGCTTTCTAAAGTATCCTTTGAGATCTCTAACACGTATAAACCAATCTTCAAGTTCTTTGAATTCCAACACTATATTTGGCCTCTTTATAGGTATAGATCCAGATAAATCAACTATGTTTAGAACCTTACCTCCATACACGAGAACGTCTGGTCTTAGAGCTGTATAGAGTTTCCAAACACGTTGTAGATCTGAAGTGTCTTCCCAACCTAAAGGTCTTGGAGCTTCGTGAAAGAAACTCAAATACCCTTTTCCTAGATTCAGTAAGACAAAGTTTGGTGGAATTATACCTAGTTTTTGTTTACCACTTCGATCAAAGTTCAGAAATCTATGCTCAGGATATACTACATCGTATCCTCTTGTAGCTAGTATACCAAGTATTGAGGTTAATCCCCATAACTGATAGATGGACCTCATATTAGTTCTAAGAGAAGTACGTATTGCTGCTGAAGCCCTACGCGAGAATTCATCAAAAGAGATTTTACCTCTTGCGAGATCATAGATATAGTTGAATAGCTTCTTTCTTAGGTGTTGCATAGGGTCAGATATAAAAGAGTTGAGTTCCCTAGGAAATGTAAAACCAGCTAGGTTCAGTCTCTCTTTAATCGACGATATGTTGTTTATGAAATACGCTATCCATTTCTTAGCTTCATCAACATCTTTACCTAGTACACATTGTATAAATCTATCCTTTATCTCGTTTAGGATAGGTAGTGCCTCTGGTGGAAATCTCGGTATACCATCTTTATCAATGATCACAACTTCTCTTAGTTTATTCGATAAATCATCAATTCGACATTCTATCTCCATACACAATACCCTATAGCTCTAAACCATATCTATGAGGAAGTGTTTCATCTAGATATAGTTCTAAGCCTTCTAACTGCGACATGACCTTATCTATGAATTCATCTATTTCGTGTGGTTCAATACCTTTCTTTTTAGCTAAATCTTTGACAATACGCTCTACGATAATGTATCTCTTATATGTTTCATTAAGTCGTTTCCACGGTATACCTCTTAATGCTTGGGCTAATCTATCGTTGTATTCAAGTATTCTCTTTATCATTAAAAACGATATTATTGGATAACCGATGTATCTTCTATACTTAGTTCCATTATCATTGCTATAGACAACCCTATTTTCGAGATCGAGTATAACTGTATACTGTCTAGTTCTGTCCGATGATATGACTTGAGCAATTTTATCACTGAGGACCCTTATCCTTTCATCAGCTATAGCGGATAGTGCTTCCAAGACTTTTACTCTTGGAGGAAGACTAAGTTTCATCACAGGTTTCTGCACCATAAAATAGATCTAAAAAGATACTTATACACACATGGTAAATCAAAGACTATTCTAACTCAAAGAAATCTTGAGGATCTGCTCCTTGTACTGTGACAAGATATGCATATACATACGTAGCAGCATTCCATAACTGGTATTTAGAACCCATTGGTTTTCCTGTTACACCGTGAAGCCATTCATTGAATTCCCATTCATTTACTCCAACTCTATTAGCTTCAGCTACATATTCAAGTTTTTCAAGAGCTTTTTTCCTGTCGTAAGTTGCTAATGCACCTACATAGAGAGCACCAATAAAAGGCCATATGCCACCATTGTGATAGTGGTATGGTAAGCATCGTTGAGATCTACGACGAAATATATCGACTTCTATAAGCCATATTACACCAGGAGTATATACTGGTGGATATAAGTTCTTTATAGGGTATGGCTTATCTATTTCTTCATGTTCAATGTATCTTAGGATACGTTCGCTTTTCTCTTTATCAGCAACTCCAAATAGTATTGCCAGTATATTAGCTAGGCTATCAAACCTATCATCGAGATATTCATAGGATACAAAGTGGATATAGTGTTTACGGTCTTTCATGATGAAATCTCTGAGAAACTCTGCAGATCCGACTGCACCCCATTCAATGGCTTTTTCAGGTGATAAACGTGTAGGCCAGAAAAGTGTATTTATTCTTGACTTTATCTCATAGGGATCAACATCAGCTAAACCTTTTCTATACATTAACTTTGCAACCTGATACCACAACACATTTATGTACAGAACCTTTCCTTCTCTTCCTAGACTAGCATCCATCCAATCAGTACCTCTCATCGATGTTATGAGCATTGACTCGTCTAGAACTTGACTATAGCACCAGTTATACGCATTAACTAAGCTCTTTTCATCTATGCAATCATATAGTAGACATGCAATTAACCACCAAAGAGTAGAGTCTATTGAATACCAATACAACCTTCTCTTCTCTAAATCTATATATGTTGGTATCTGTCCTCTATCACTTTGAAAATTACCTATAAAATTCAGGGTGTTCTTGAGAACAGAAGTAATTCGAGGCTTTTCACAGAATCTCAGAGCTATTGCAGATATTGCTACATCTCTAGTCCATATCTGTCTATACGTTGGCGATGCATAGATGTACTGTGAAATAATGTTCTTCTCTATAACTTCATACGCTTTTTGAAGACATTGATCTAGAATGTTTTTCATGATGTATCAATCCTTTGAATCTCTTACGAGCTTCTCTCATCACTAGTTCATGTAGATCTTCTCCTCTAGTGTCTATAACAACTATTGCTGGACCCAGTCTATAGACTTCAAGTATCCACATAGCTTCTGGAACACCAAGATCTAACCAATAAACATCTACAACTCTCTTTATAGCTTTCGTAATCAGAGATGCTGTACCCCCTACAAGCTCAGCATAGATGGCTGTATAGTCTTGACAAGCTCTCCTCATATTCATACCCATACCCCCCTTACCCAGCACGATTGCAACACCTGTTTTCTCGACTAGACTATAGGCATAAGAATCCATTCTAGCACTAGTTGTTGGGCCTATGGCAACTATTCTCCATTCATTATCTCTCTTCATAGCTATGGGACCTGCATGAAATACAACACCATTCCTAAGATCTATAGGTGGTCTTAATCCTCTAGAATAGAGATCTAGAATTCTTTTATGACCTAAATCTCGTAATGTCACTATAGTTCCTGTTATGTATATGAGATCTCCGCACTTCAGTTCTCTCAATACAGATCTATCTTTTAAGGGTACTACTAGCTCATACTGCATAGTAGCGCACCTAAGGAGTCCAGAAGTCTATAGGATCTCTCTCAACGTTGCCATTCTTATCTATTCTTATTGTTGCTCTTCTTAAAGCCCAACAGGAAAAGCTTATTGCTATAGCAAATGTAGCGGGATGTCTATGACCATAATCTATCCATACATCGAGAGCTGTTGTGCTACCACCTAGTCCTGCTGGCCCAATACCTAGAGAATTTATTGAACTCAATAGATCGAGCTCTAAATTAGCAATATCTTTTTCCGAATGTCTAACACCAATTCTCCTCTTAGCGAATTGTATTCTAGATATCTTCATAGCTAAATCAGCTGTTCCAGCAATACCTATAGATAGTATCACAGGAGGACATGGTTTTGGGCCTGCATCAATAACTGCTTCTAGAACCCTTAACTTTAGCTCTTCTAATCCTCTAGAAGGTGAAACCATGTATAGTTTTGAGACATACTCACTACCTCCACCTTTAGGTATAAATGTTATAGTTGCGCTATCACCTTCAACTATTGAAAGCTCTATTTGAGGAACCATTCTACCAATATTTGTTCCCGTATTAGTGTTTGTAAATGGATTCACGGTATTAGGTCTAAGAACTCCATTTCTAGTTGCCTCAACTATACACTCTTTAAT
>CAZUDD010000149.1:0-3928 GCA_964619665.1 uncultured Desulfurococcaceae archaeon
AGTACCACGTTTATGAAGCTGATGCCTTACAGATAGTTTCAGCTAAATATGTGGGAGCACATGAACTATACACAGGGGATAGACAAGTACATGAAATAGCAATCAAGGAAGGGATCAACAGCATATACTTAGGCTAGCCTAAATGAGGAGTACGATGTCTTAAAACATTTGTGATTTTTGTGGAGGACAGAGGAGTATCAGTATGATAATTTCAGAGAGTGCTGTAGTGGATGTTCATCTATAGTATAAGAGAAAGTTATTGCTTAGGACTATTATCCAGAATCTTGTGGGATTACCTCCTCTTGCAGTATTTGTGTATCTATTGATACTTGGCTTACCTCGTTCGGGATTCCTTCATCCTGGTTTCTGGATTTTATTAGGTCTATGCATTTTCTGGTTCTACCTCTTTACTATGGAAGGGCTACTTCTCCTTTACGGATTACTAAAATTTGATTATGCAACGCGTGTAGAGAAAGAGCTTAATGAATGCTTGAAGGATCTGTTAAAAACATTGGATAATGTAAGGATCGATTACAGTATTAGAAGAATCATAAGAGCTAGAGTAGTCAAGACTAATCATGGAAATATACTCTTAATAGGGTTGCTCTGTTCTGCAGGACCATCCATTGTAAGGGAGTACTCCGTTATGTTTTACCCTAGACATCTCCTAGAAACAGTGATGAAGAGTATCTAAGAGCGACTTCTAATAAAGATTTTATCGATATTGAATTTGCTAGTGCCGATCACTGTGATTATGTGCTCAATAATAATCCGAACATGTTTAGGCTGATAGTCAAGCTGAAGAAGGCTACGCTATATTGTAGAGTCATTAGGCAAATGAACTATTTATCCATTTAGCCTTATGTCTAGAGCTAGTGTAGTGGTGTATTATGGTCTCTAGGGCTATTGATTGGCTTAGACAAGCTATGAAAGATTTAGAACATGCTAAGAAATCCATTGAGTTGGGAGACTATGAATGGGCTTGTTTTGCAGCTCAACAAGCAGCTGAAAAAGCTGTTAAAGCTCTATATCAAAGGCTAGGAATTGAGGTTTGGGGTCATTCTATCTCTAGAATGCTTGAGCATCTACCCAATGAGTATAAACCTCCTAAAGATCTTGTTGATAAAGCTAAAGAGCTGGACAGACATTATATTCCTACGAGATACCCTAATTTCCATCCGGAAGGAGCTCCACTAGACTACTATACACATGAGGATGCTGTACGGGCTGTTAGATATGCAGAGGAAATCGTCGAGTTCTGTAGACGTAAAATTCTTCAGCCTTAACTACGATGAGGTCATTGAGAAGCTTAGAGCTTATGCTAGGAGATGTATTGAAAAAGGAGCTAAAGCAGTGATATTGATAGGTTCTCTAGCAAGAGGTGATTATACTGCTTTTTCTGATGCTGATATAGTGATAGTATCAGATAACGTGGAACCTAGACCTATAGACAGAATAAAGGAGTTTATCGATCCTACACTACCCATAGATATTGAGCCAAGAGTATATACAACTCAAGAACTTTTGAGAATGGCTAAAGAGAAGAGAAAATTGGTTAGAGAAATAATAGAGTATGGAATGCTATTAGCTGGAGATGAAGAGATCCTGAAAAAGCTTAAAGAATCGCTTGAGCATGTGGATACGGGATTGTAATACTCTATCCCTTGTATTACCTCTATATCGTCTAAGAATAGTTTTATAGTTGTGTTGATAGGTAGTCCAATGCGTAAACCATGTTCGAGGTTGTCTATGAAGAGCAATGAATTGAAGTGTTTAACTCTTAGATATCTACCTTTTGCTTGGTTAGGTCTAGTCCTTGTAGTTGCTGTATTTATGACTTTATTTTGAGTTGTGATCTATGTCTAGCTTTGAGAGCTATGTCGACCTTAAAACATGTTCTTGAAGTAGTTGATCTATTGGATAGCCCTAGTGTTAATGGTTATGCTGTCAAGGAATGGCTTGAGTCTAAGAATTTTAGAGATGTTGAGATCTATGTAGAGCGTTTAGAGAGTTCTAAGGGTAGAACTGACTTTATCAAGATTGTGATACCTGGTAAAAGAGGTAAGATTGTTGGTGGTAATGCACCAACACTAGGTGTTATTGGTAGATTGGGTGGTATTGGTGCTAGACCTAGTTTAATTGGTATGGTTTCTGATGCTGATGGAGCAATAGTTGCTCTTGCAACTGCATATAGAATTGCTGAGATGAAGAGTCGTGGTGATGTTCTTGAAGGTGATGTAGTGATAACTACCCATATATGCCCTAATGCTCCAGTAAAGCCATACAAACCTGTTCCTATGATGGATAGCCCCATCGATATCTTCGAGCTTTTGAAAAGAGAGGTTGATCCATCTATGGATGCTATACTGAGTGTTGATGCAACAAAGGCTAACTGGGTAATCAAACACACTGGTTTTGCGATAACACCTACTGTTAAAGAAGGCTGGATTTTGAAGGTTAGTCCAGATCTCATCGATATCTATGTTAGGGTAACTGGTGAACCACCAGTTGTAGTACCTATAACAATGCAGGATATTCTACCCTTTTCAACACCTGTATACCATATCAACAGCATGATGCAGCCATGGCTATATACATCAGCACCAGTTGTAGGTGTAGCTATAACTGCTAGAATGGCTATACCAGGTTCTGCAACTGGAGCAACAAATGTATGGGCTCTTGAACAAGCAACTAGATTTGTAGTTGAAGTAGCTAAAGACTTTACATCTGGTAGAGCTAGGTTCTATGATGAGGAAGAGTGGAAAAGGATTCTAGAGATCCATGGAAGTATCAAGGATATTCTAAGACGTGGTACTCCATGAGATTAGGACTCATAACAATAGGGCAGACACCACGTAGAGATATCCTCGATGATATAGAGGATCTTCTTGTTGGTATAGAGTATGTAGAGTATGGAGTTCTCGATGGATTAGAGAAGAAGTACATAGTTAGAGAGTTATCTCCTAAACCTGGAGAAGAATTCTATGTTACTAGGCTATCTGATGGTTCAGAAGTGCGAATCTCTAGGAGAATAGCTGTTGAGATGGTTAAGAGTCTTATCCATAGAGTTGAAGACGAGGTAGATGTCATTGTTGTTATGTGTACAGGTGATTTCGAGGGTATAGAGAGTAGGAAACCTGTTATTCTACCTAGTCTTATACTCATCAATGTTGTTAAATCTCTTGAACCCTCTATCCTTGGTGTAGTTATACCTAGTAAAGAGCAGATCGATATGGCTTATACTAGATGGTCTGGAGTAGCTAGAGATGTTGTTGTAAAGGCTTGGTCTCCATATACTGGCTCTATAGATGAGCTAAAGTCGATCTCTAGAGAGTTAAGTAGCTGTGATCTTGTTGTTATGGACTGTATAGGGTACTCGAGATACCATGGAAGAATTGTAAAGGAGTATTCAGGTAAGCTAGTTGTTTTACCCAGAACGCTAGTTATAGCATTAGCTAGAAGTATACTGTTAAGATCTCTGGGTTGAGATTATGGAGATTCTCGAACTACTTAGAGAACTCATTGAGATTAACACTGTTAACGATCCTGATAGAGGTGTTAAGCCAAGTCCTGAAGCTTCTAGATTTATAAGAGATAGACTGTGTGAATGGGGTTTAGAATCAGAAATCATAGAATGTAATGGCTATTACACAGTTTTTGGTTGTATTGGTGAAGGAAGACCATGTCTAATGCTATTAGCTCATTATGATGTAGTTCCAGCTAATCCAGATAGATGGAGTTACGATCCATTTAAACTCACAATAGTTAATGATAGAGCTTATGGTAGAGGAACTCTCGACGATAAATCCAATGTTGTTGCACTAATGCTTGTTCTCAAAGAGCTTGTTAAGAAAAAGCCTAGGTGTAGAATATACTATGCTTTTACAGGTGATGAAGAGATAGGTGGATACAATGGTGCAAAAATGCT
>CAZUDD010000150.1:0-3921 GCA_964619665.1 uncultured Desulfurococcaceae archaeon
GTATAGAATCATTTCCCTCAATAGGTGATCCACATCCCATAACAGGGCAATCCAGTTAAGAAGATTGAGGTAGTCAAAGATAAAGAGATGAGAGCTAAAAACATGGTTTGCTCTATCTATGTTTATAACAATATACGAGAGGTATAGCTATAGCCATGACTACAACTAGTATTGTCATCAATACATAGTTCAGTGTATCCTCATAGATACTCTTTGTTGATGTAGCTGTGGTTCTAGGAGATGTTGATGTACTACTGTTGCTGACCTCTATATAGCTAGGTGTTGATGTAGCTATACTCGATGATCTTTCAGGTGCTAGTACATCAACAACATATGTTTCTCCAAGATCAATCTCTATAACAGGTTTTGATATGTTAACGTTAACAGCCTTAACTGCTTTATTGAACATAGATAGGAATTCATTGAATTCAGGTGTATCAGCGATAATACGGTCTACAACACCACCTATATCATCTAGAGTTTCTCTAGATGGATAGCCACGTTTAGAGTAGTTACCCCATACCAGTACTATTGATGGTAGATAGAGATCATTAATACCAACACCAGGACCAAGATCTATATCGTGTTTATCTAGAGTAGCTAGAAATTCTTTGGATTCAATAACTTTGTGTAGAATACTGCTCCACAACCTATAGTAATGCCATAGATTCTTTTTGTAGATATACCTATGAACTTCAGTAGCCTTAGGATAAACAAATATAATCACTGTATGAACATCATCACCTGTATCAATACTATCATAGTATCGACTAGATGCGCAGCTGTTACAATTCCATAGTAATACTCATAATAGTATGGATCAGCTAAGTACCCAGCAACAAATCCGCTTGTTCCGTTTGGTCCCCAAGGCCATTCAACCTGAATCCTTACACCACCATGTACGCCACGCCACGGTAAAGTTGGACTCGGTGTTTGTGCAAAGACCATTAACGACATTACAACAATAGCTAGCATCGTTAGCATAGCTATACAAAACCTCATATTCACTAGGAATCACCCTTTCACACATTGAGAGGACATAGCTGGTTAAAAAGATCGGTTAAAAAAGAGTAGAAATACACCTAGCGATGTATCTATTCTATAATAGCTGTGATAAACCATGTAGATCATGATTATTTCATGGAGCTTCCTACTCATCTTCTATTCCTTATTAGGATTTACATTGTCCGTATCTCTAAGCGGATTTCAGTTCCATACAGATATCTATGGAGAGAATATCTTTAAGGTGCTGCTATTGGTCATAGATAGATCTTTCATATTGAAAATCCGTAACACCTTGTTTTCAACACCATTAGATATGCATTCTGTGCTAATCTTAAGAACGTTGTTTCTGTTAGTTAAGAAGCTTAGTACATACATCTCTTATTTGAGAAATGTAGGTCATCGAGTATATCTAAACCGTACTAAGATAGTTCTCTTTAAAGGTGTTAGCTACTTCAAGGACCTGTTCTTCAAGATATGATTGGAGTGATTGAGGTGATGAAAAGGAGCGTGGATATATCTTATCTACGTATATAGTGATGAAATATGAATGCTATAGCGATACTCACTATAGCTATAACGGCTATACCTGGTACAATGTAGTGCCATGGTATTCTATATGTTTTCTCTTCATAGATAGTTGTAGTTTGTTTCTCTATGGTGGATATTGTGTTTGTGGTTGGAGATACAGAACTTCTTGGTACTGTTAGTGTTGGTGTTATCTTCTTTCCTAGTGGTACTAGTTCCATTCTTAACTCTTTCAGTATGACGACTACTACTGGTTTAGTGATATTGATTTTGAGAATTCTTGTTGTCTCTGTAAACATAGGTAGGAATTCCTTGAATTCAGAGGCATTGACTATACCACTCTCAATAGATTCACCAAGAGCATCTAGAACATCAGTTGATGGTAATCCTCGTTTTGAGAAGTTACCCCAGATAAACCATATTGTTGGAGCATAGAATTCTCCAATTCCAGCCGACTCTAACCCCTCTACACCATATCTATTCAGAGTTTCTCGGAGATGTCTAGATGTATTCAATCTCATTAAAAGTCTTATCCAAGGATCATAGTATTCCTTACCATATTCATGGTATATAATATCGTATATCCTAACAAAATCAGGGTACACTACAATTGTTGCACGAGTAACATTATAATCACTTAATCTAGCAATCATAGTTTTGCAGAACTCAACCAGCTCATCTCCGTACTCTTTGTATTCACTTTCATAGACATTAACTCTAAATGTCATGTATGGAGCTATATCAATAACTCTCTTATGTTTTGATAAACTCAATTCCTCTACTAAGCTATGATACTCTGTAGGAATTCTAGAACTAAGTTTTTGACGTAACTCATACACCTTCTTCATACACTCATATTTCCAGAACATATCTGGTTTAGCACAACCACTAGCATTCTCATCTGTAGATGCTAAATACCTCAATAAATTGAGATATGAGTCTAGAGGTCCTTCACCTTTAGATAGATACACATAGATATCTAGTGCTCTACCGTGATACACATAGTAAGGCTTAAACCATACCACGTATACTCCAGATCCAATCTTCTCATAGGTTAGGAAATACCTATCAATAACTTCAGTGCTTGCAACTTGATGTATACCAGCGGTACTTCCTAAGAACACAATGATTGAAAGAACAAGAATTAGTGCTCTCACTCTCATATTCATCACCCGGCTACGGAGGGAGGTGGACAGTAATAGTCGTATATTGTTAAAGGTTCAATTCCACTCTCTAGATATGCATCGATACCAGTTATAGCTAAACGCCATGGCATGATTTTGCTTACCGCTGTCACAGTTCCATATAGTTTTACTCCTTGATAGTGATAGATAGGATCGTAGTAAAACCACCATACAGGACCTCCGCTGTCACATTCACCATCAGCTGGGATTGAGTATGAATCAATGATGAATATGTGATGATATATGACTACGGTATTTTCATCGATCTCAACAGCGTAAGGTTTAGGGCCATCGATTACATAGCCACATGTAATGCTTGTGTTGACTCCTGTTTTACATACGTAATCATCTATTTCTGGATCCCCATAAGCTAAAACGAACTTGAATCCTTCAGTAGTTGCTATATATGGCGATATTTTATTACAATCGAAATAGTATGATACATAGATAAACGCTATGTCGTATTTTGTGCTGTAGTAATCACCATCAGTATATACCCATCCGATGCGGTATCCGATGTAGCAACACTTTGGTTGATAAGCATCTTCATAGAGATCAGCTATGTGCGCAGCTGTTGCAACACCATAGTAATACTCGTAATAATATGGATCAGCTAGATATCTAGCAGCGAAACCAGTAGTTCCCCTATACAGTTCGAGGTAATCCCCTATTTCAATTTGAACACCCCCGGGTACACCACGCCATGGCAATGTTAAGTCTGATACCTCTGCAAAGACAACGAATGGCAATGCTATAATTGTCAGCGCTGTCAGTATAGCTATGCACAATTTTATGTCCATCAATAACCACCTGCTCATACATCATTAGAGCATAACTAGTTAAAAAAAAATCGGTTAAAAAAGGATAGAGATCTATTTACTGATGTATGCTCGTTTGTACCCTATAGTTGTATCTACTATGTTTTGTACTCTTTGATTTTTCTGTGTAAAGATCTATAGAGTTTATATCTTTGGATTAGCCTTGATTTTAGGGGTTTTGTAGAGATATAGTTGTTAAGAAAATTATTGCTTTTACAATTATAGTTTCAATACTCCTGTCTATACCTATGATATACTATGTATCGTCCAGTGCTCGTCATATACAGAACCTTGAGGTTATGTATACAGATGAAAATGTATTGAAGGTGTATCTTGAAAATTTGACAGAGTATAGAGATATTGTTCCAAGTCTCTATTCACTATATATT
>CAZUDD010000151.1:0-1272 GCA_964619665.1 uncultured Desulfurococcaceae archaeon
CAAGATCAATATGCTTAGAAAAGGTATTAGCTATGTCTATGAACCAGGTATAGACGATCTACTGAGAGAAGCACTAGATAAGAAACTGTTTATACCAACAACAAGTTTTTCTGGAGGTATTAGAGATAGCGAAATAGTGTTTGTTTTTGTTGGTACACCAACAATTGACTTTAAACAGGATTTAACACAGATTGAATCTGCATCTAAAGCTATAGGTGAAGTCCTTAGAGAATGTAGTGATTACAAGGTGATCGTTGTTAGAAGCACAGTTTTACCTGGTACAACAGAGGGTTTTGTAAAACCATTGATAGAGAGGTATTCTGGTAAACAATGTGGTAGAGATTTTGGTTTAGCTATGAATCCTGAGTTTGCTCGTGAAGGAAAAGCACTTCAAGACTTCTTCAATCCTACGAGAATAGTTATTGGAGAATACGATAAACGTAGTGGTGATGTAGTTGAAGAGCTATATAGAGAATTCTTTCGAGGATCTCGTTTACCTCCAATCATAAGAACATCTATTATCAATGCAGAGATCATAAAGTATGCATCTAATGTATTTCTCGCTATGAAGATAAGTTTCATAAACTTCATAGCTAGAATAGCTCAAAAGCTAAGGAATGCTGATGTAACGGTTATTGCTGATTGTATTGGTTTAGACCCTAGAATTGGTAGACATCATCTAAATGCTGGTCTAGGTTTTGGTGGTTCCTGTCTACCAAAAGATGTAAGAGCTTTTCTTGGATTTGCTAAGAATCTTGGTATAGATACAAAGCTTTTAGAAGCTGTTCTAGAGATTAACGAAACACAGATTGATGAAGCTATATCGCTAATCGAAAAAGCATTGGGTAGTATAGAGAGTAAGACTATATGTATTCTTGGATTAGCATTCAAGAGTGGAACTGATGATGTTAGAGAGAGTCAATCCATTAAACTAGTGATGAAGTTACTGAATAGAAAAGCACTTCTTAAACTACATGATCCTAAAGCTATTGAGAATGCCAAGAAGGTTCTTGGTGAAAGAAGAGACATTGTATATGTAGAGAACGTGTATAAGTGTGTTGAGAATGCAGATGTAGTCGTAATAGCTACTGAATGGAATGAGTATAGAGAGCTAGATCTAGATAGAGTACGTAGGTTAATGAAAACACCAGTAATAGTCGATTGTAGAAGAATAGTTGATCCAAGAAAAGCTGTTGAGCATGGACTCAAATACTATGGTATAGGTCTAGGAGAAGACATATCTAGATAGCTAATCTACGTATTATCTACCTC
>CAZUDD010000151.1:1282-3900 GCA_964619665.1 uncultured Desulfurococcaceae archaeon
TACATAAACTGTTTAGGAGTACAAAGAACTAAAAGAGGTTTTTGTAGGCTGTATAGTGAGGTGAACTCTTTGAAAAACTCACTTCGTATCGTAGTGCTACTTCTATCAATACCTTTTCTTGTTAACTTTATTGCTACGCTCATAAACATGTTTACAATACCTCCTGAGGTATGGATTAAAGAACCTGAGAAAGGTGTTCAGCTACAATTTCAAAGACTCTATACATATCAAGTACTTGTGACATCTTGTGTTGAGATAGTGTTAGCTGTTTACCTCTTATCTAGATCTTCTATACCATTCAGAGAACTCTACAGAGAGAAGGTGAGTTGGAGATTTCTAGGTATTGTTATAGGCTTAGTGATTTTCTGTGAAGCTATATTCATGGTGGAAGGTTTTATCTCAGCCTACCTATACTATGGCGGTGATATGAATAGGTATTGGAGTGAATGGATCAAGATTACGCATAGTATACCTTTATGGAGTAGATACTTTAATGCATTTGCAATACCCATAATCTCTGGAATCTGTGAAGAGATAATCTATAGAGGTTATGGTATCACAGCTCTGGAGAAGTATGTGAGTACAAAGAAAGCAGTAATTATACAGGCAATCTTCTTTGGACTTTTCCATATATGGCCAATACACATAGTGATTACATTCCTAATAGGTTTAGTCTTTGGATTTGTCTACACTAAACGAAGAAAGCTGGTAAGCCTAACTATAGCACATACACTGGTAGACATAATTGGATTCTCTACATTCTTAATACTGTAAACAGCTATCTACTATACACAACAACACCATCGATAATAGTCATCGAGATATCTAGGTTTTGATCTAGAACAACTATATCAGCTCTATACCCTGGCTCTAACAACCCTAGTTTTTCTCTATCCAATGCATAGACACTCTTACCAGGTACATAGCTTGCCATATACACTACTTCACGAATAGAGTACCCCAGAGATATCATGTTCTTTAAAGCTCTATCCATAGTAAGAGAACTACCAGCTAGTTTTCCTGTACTAGCTTCTCTCAATACATTATCTTCAACAACTATATCAATACCATAGAGTCTATACCTCCCTTTAGGAAGACCAGCAACACCAATAGCATCAGATACCAGAACAACTCTATCGATACCGGCATAGTCTACGACAAACTTTATCACTGATGGGTGTAGATGTACTAGATCAGGTATTATCTCTATGAAAATTTTTGGTGATTGTAGAAGTGCTAAAGCTATACCAGGATCTCTATGGTGAAACCTTCTCATAGCATTGAATATATGTGTAGCTTTCCTAATCCCAAGCTCAATAGCTTTTAAACCTTCTTCAAATGTAGCATTTGTATGACCAGCACTAACAACAATACCTTTTGAAATAGCAAACTCAATTAGTTTATGTGCTCCATCTAGTTCTGGTGCAATAGTTATCTTCCTTATACTGTTTCCTGAAACAGATATATACTCATTCAATTCCTCTATACTTGGCCTTCGAATATACTCAACTCTATGAATACCCCTCATCAAAGGGTTTATGTATGGCCCTTCAAGATGTAGACCTAGAATCCTAGCAGAACCACTATCTCTAGACCAACCATCAATAGCTTCTCTAACTATAGAGCATATCCTGAGCAGAGTTTCATGATCTAGGGATACTGTTGAGGGTATAAACGATGTTATACCGAAACGAGTAAGTATTTTTCCCAACCTAATGAGGTCTTCAGGTTGTCTTGAAGAGCTTACGTCTATACCCTGATAACCATGGATATGGGTATCTATGAATCCTGGAATCACTGTATGGTCTCTAAGATCTAATGAGTCTATTGATTGTGGAAATACACATGGTTCTCTACATATCTTAGCTATAAAGCTATTCTCGATGAGTATACAGCCTCTATCAATTACTTCTATGGGTGTTATAATTCTACAGTTTCTCAATACATATCTTGACAGTGTAGAACACCTCCATATTTTTCAGTGGATACCACTAGCTTTATTATGGTGTCGTGTAGTGGGTGGTATCTGTGGAGCTATATCTATAGCTGGAGAAGATGTTGTATCTATAGTTATTGATTGCCTTAAGAAGATGTTGTTTAGAGGATTCGATACTGCTGGAATAGCTATTCCTAGAAACAATGTTGTAGAGATTTTCAAAGATGTTGGTAGAGTTGATGAAGTTGTTAAAAAGCTAGGAATCGATAGCATTAAGAGCTCTATAGCTCTTGGTCATACTAGGTTTTCAACACATGGAAGACCACATAGAGATAATGCACATCCACACTCAGATTGTTTAAAGAGAATTGCTGTTGTTGGTGATGGTGCTATAGCTAATTTTGAGAGGTTAAGAGATGAATTGATTATGGAGGGTCACAAGATTGTTTCTAGATGTGATTTTGAGGTTATTGCTCATCTACTAGAAGATAAGTTAAAACAGGGTGAAACACTATTAAAAGCTATCTCAGCTATATCGAGAATACTAGAGGGATTCTATACCTTTGCAGTTCTAGATAGTCAATCAAATACAATAGCTGTATATACATCACATCAACCAGTATACATAGGTATATCAGATAAGCTATTGATAGTTTCTTCAACTAGAGGAGCTCTCTATGGC
>CAZUDD010000152.1:0-3890 GCA_964619665.1 uncultured Desulfurococcaceae archaeon
ACTGTAAACTCTGTAACTATATCGATAAACCATACATAGTCTATAGAGTCTACGAACTCTATACACCAGAAAAGATCGATACACTAATCATTAGTGAAAGTCCTCCACCTGGATACAAAGAAGACTTTCTCTACAACTTAAACCATAGTGATAGACTTAGATCCTCACTGAAGAGGTTTATGGGGTTTAGTAGTGATGGAGATCTCATGAAGTTCTTTGTTGAAAACAATGTTTTCTGGGATATGGCTGTAAGATGTAGACCAAGATCTAAACAGAGTATCGTCTCTATGGCTAGGAATTGTAGCTATATAACAAAGCTAGTTATAGAGTATGCTAAGCCAAATACAGTTCTACTCCTTGGTAAAACAGCACAAAAACAATTCAAAGAGATTGAGAAAAACCTTCTCTATAGACCAAAAAAGATTGTTTTTGAGAAACACCCACTCTACATCACAAGATTTGAAAGAGATAGAGCTTCAGAGTACTTCAATAGCTTGAGGAATTACATAGTGAAAAAGAGTGATTAATGCCAATGAGTACAGGGTTCAAAGGGAAGTGTTTGTTTAGCTATGCTTTCTCTACCCGGATTTTCTCTCCATCTCTAACTTTATCGAATATTGTTGGATCTCCAAGTATCTTCCCAATAACGTTGACAGGACTTGCTGGTCTAATCTCATCTGGACTTCTACTTGCTGGTGTTGGACCCCAGAATATGCATAGTGCTTTTCCTGGTGGCCAATAAGCTATAGCTCCTTTTTCAACTGTTTCAAAAGGATTCTCTTCTCCTATGCTAACAGGTGTTGTGAAATAGATTTCAGAACCCCATCTATATGCTATAGACTCAATAGGTAAGGCATTGACAATCGCTTCAAATGTTCTTGGACTATACCTATCGAATAGTTCAGCATCTATACAACCAATAGATTCACTACAAATCCTCACCCTTACACTTCTCAAAATCAACACCTATGTTGATATAGTACAGAGATTAGCTATATAGCTAGTGCATCAAACATTCAATAACATTCCTAGTTAGAGAACTTATTGATAGTAGTTCTTTTTGTATGTTTCTTGAATTCTTTTAGAGATTCATTGAAGATAAATAACTCTAAACTCAATATCGAATGAGAATTACAGACTCAAAGAGCGCTGTATATGAGCTAACATCGATAGATGCTAGCGATAGACTCAATCACTAGATCTATCCTTACAAACGCTTTTCTTTTCTCTAAGAATCTCTGAAGTCTTCTTTTCTGAAACGATTTTATCTACATCAAACCATGAACCTCTCCAAAACTAAGCTAATGTATATGTCTAGCTTACGATATGCTGATGCAGTTCCCTGCAGATTCTAATCTATGTTCTAGTTCTCCGAGAGGTAGACCATAATTGTGTATTCATTGTAGATAAAGCTCTATTGATCTGATATTGTCTCTGGAGATTGGAGTTTGTGACATACTTCTTTCAAGAATGCCTCTACATGTTTTAGGAATAGACGATCCCATTCTATTACTACTCTATTCATTTTCTCTCTTATGAATTGCTCAACAATGTCGAGACATTTATCTAGATCAACTCCTTCCATAAGAAGCGCTTTATTATTTCGCAATCCTAGCTTTTTAACCATGTATTCAAGGGCAAAAAATCCTATCAAGAAATAGTAGTCTCCTATCGTTATTGTAGCCCATGCTGGAGGAACTATCGATCTATACATAATGATGTTGTGGCTTACAGATGACAGAAACTTATCAACAAATTCATCAAAGACTACCTCAGACGGAGAACCACAGTATGGACATTGTGGTGCTGAGGGAATAGGAACATAACGAAAACCACAGTTTTTACATTTATACTCAGTGTACGCGTGTAAGGTCATGATCTCACCCAGCATGTTGAAGATATATATGGAATAGATTAGAACTAAAACTTCACTGTATATGGAATTTTTACTACCTTACACAGATATTCTAGGAGCTAAGCTAATAAATGTTAGGCATTGCATGGCCTAGAGCCACTGAATCACATAAGGGAAGTAGAGATAAAACTAAGAATTCTATGGTACATCATACCTATGCTATCCTGTTCAATAAGAGCTGAAAGTGAGTACAGGAACATAATGATACAATAACTACGACATAGTTATTTACATCAATAAACAACGTCCTAACACAAAACCATTGATAGGGATTACACAAACAATGAATAAGAAAGACCTCCTAGAGCTACTCCATGTGTAAATTCATGGAGTCACATTTACCAGGAGTTGAGATGAGAGTTCTGCTAGTGATGAGGAGAGATGTTGATTTTTCAAAGCTTTAAATATCGTGAAAGAGCATGGATGTTTCAAGATCTTTCTCTTATGGATGTATAACTGGATTTCGTTAATGGGATCTGTATATATGTTTAGAGTTGATTTATGTTTTAATCAGCTAAATTTCGAGGTATTTGTACTTTAGTGCATTACCTGTATATCCAAGGGCATTGCATTCCCGTTCTATTAGGTTAAAGATCTCTTCTTCATAGCGTTTCCTAAACTCTTCATCTTCTCTATATAGGTCTATTACTGCTTGTCTAAGCCATCTTAAACCCTTTTCATTTCTAAGAGTTTGAAATACAAAGAAGTAGTGTCTAAATAAGTCAATTCTAGGATCGTATTTCTTATTTGGTTCTCTAGATATGATCTCTTCGTAGTCTTTAATCATTTTCTCTAGTGCTGGTGATGCAAGACCCTTCTTCTGTTCAACTTCTTTTCTTAGATGATCTAGAATAGCATCGTATATCTCTTCATAGAGTCTACGCGGTTTTGAACCTAGTGGAAATCTAGCCATAACTTCGAGTAGAAGCTGAATTAGGATACCAGACATCTTGTACTTTATTAATCCATTAGTAGCTCTATACAGTGTTCTCCAAACACCAAAACCTTTATCACTATATGGATGAGCACCACTACCAGAATGTATGGATATGTATGTTCCTAGTGATGATAGAACAACATGCATATTCTTAACTCTTTCATATAGTTCGTATAGATCACCTCTATAATCTTCACGTTTAGCAAAACCAATATTAGGAGCAACAAAATCTACTCTAACACCTCTAGCAAGCAGCTCATTAACATAGAAGAATAGGTCCTTTAATCCTGTTATTCCTGGTAATTCATCAAGAGCAATTTCAATACCAAACTCTCTACCAATATACTTCTCTACAATCCTAGTAATCTCAACAACATAATCGATACTCTTTAAATACTTGAGAGCAAGTCTAGCAATATCAACTCTACTAAACTTCAATTTAATTACTCTATCATCTCCTATAAAGGTGAATACCCTATCCAGGTACCTAGATTCTAGGCTCTTCCTGATCTCAATATCAATCCTATTCTCATACTCAGACAACAACTCTTTTTCACTAAGTCTATCTATGTTGAGATCAACGAGTTCACATGTATCGATAGTTACAAAATCAACACCACCAACCCTATTAACCTCCTTGAATTCTTCTTCGATATAGCTTAGAGAGAACTTGATTTCTTCATCTGTTAAACCAGCTTCAAAACCAGCACCTGCAATTCTCTTAATAGCTCTTTCAACACTACCCATAATAGATACATGATCAGCTTCAATCTCTATAGGTATCGAGATCTCATTGGCATAGCCACGAGCTTTAGTGATATATTCTTCAATAGATGTACCTGTATGACCAAAATAGAAATACTTTGGATCTATAGACTCTATCACTTTGCTTGGAGCTGTTTCACGATGGTAAGACAACATTAGTGTTCCAAGAACATTCAATCTCTTAAAACTTTTGAGAATAGCTGGAACAACAATATCTGGTATCCTAATACCAAAAGCAGGTCTAGGAATCTTACCTAGGTACATATATATCAC
>CAZUDD010000153.1:0-3868 GCA_964619665.1 uncultured Desulfurococcaceae archaeon
GTGGGCCCGCGGGGATTTGAACCCCGGACCTCCGCCTCGTAAGGGCGGCGTCCTACCGGGCTAGACGACGGGCCCAGCACCGTACATTCACACCTATACGTACTGCGTCTAAAAGTTGATGAGTTCATAGCTTTATTACCCGTAATCAAAACCTAAGCATGTACGGAGTGCCGGGGTGGCCGAGCGGTCTAAGGCGGCGGGCTGCAGTGGCTCCCGGCTAACCGCCCGCGAAGACCCGTTAATCCCGGGTTCGAATCCCGGCCCCGGCTCCATATTCTAACTCATTTGCTTGTCAAAAGGATTCCTATAAGCTGAAGCTTCTATCGAGGAAGAAAGTTATGTTCTTGGTGCCGCCGGGGGGATTCGAACCCCCGACCTCCCGGTGTCTAAAAGGTCTGTTTTCTTCAGCCGGGCGCTCTCCCCGCTGAGCTACGGCGGCACCACACAATGATAATGTGTAGAGAGAAATAAGTCTTTCTTAGCTACTCTATGAAGTCTTTAGTCTGAATCTTTGTCGGTATATATGTATCCATCAAGAATTTGAGTCCTTTACCCGTTAACGCTTCAATCTCTAGTTTGCTCTGCTTCTTGAGAAATAGATTTATCTCTTTTAACCATTTTGGAGTCTTAAACCATTCATAGTTCATAAGCTCTTGAGCTCTTTTGATATCTGCTTTCTTAGCCTTAATTATAAAGTTTCTTCTTTCAGCCTCTGTTAAATATGGTTTTTTACCTGTTTCGGGATCACCAAAGATATCAGTCATGCTGACACCCAAAAACTTTGCCTTTGGTGTTGCTAATCTCTCTGATTCATACGATAGCGTTATCGAGCCAATCCTGAAAACACTGTATATGTACCAACCATATGGATCTGCATCTGTCAATATGTACACTGGTAGACCAAGCTCTTCATTAAGTCTTCGAACAAATCTCCTAGTAGCTCTATCCGGTTGTCCAGCACTTGTGATTAGGATAGCGCGGTATTTACGCCAAAAACCAGCTCTATGTAGTTGTTGAAATACAGCATCCTTCTCTATCACAAGCACAAACTCTGCATTAACATCGATGAACTCTATGAGATCAGGTGTTGGTTCTATAGCGTATGCTCCATGACCCATTTTGCTTAGGTCTATAATATCGTCTCCTGATCTTATCCTCATATCTCCAACAACTTTTCCTTTTTCCTTACTCAAAATCAACATCTCTTCTCTTAATAGACCGGTGTACACCTCAATATCTCTCAGTACAGAGTCACTCTCTTTCTGTTCATCCCATGTATTTTCTTCAGATGTTCTACCACGATGATCACGGTATCTTATCGTATGTTTACCTCTATAGTAGAGGTCGCGGATCGTTGGGTATTCGTTATTTACAAGAGCTTCATAGATTATTGAAGCCATGAGTATTGTCTGCATAAACTTTCGTGCTTCTCTCATATCAAAGAAATTCCTTTCAAAAGTTTCAGGACCTAATAGAAGTAAACCTCGATCTCTATCATAGATAGTATTTGACAATGTTCTTTTCGGAATTATTAGACTGGGTTCTCTACCCTCTAGAATAGAGTTGACAATCTCTAGAAACTTACTCTTCAATTTTTCTGCTGCTTGAATTCTAGCCTTTGTATCTATTGATGAGGTATACCTACGCTCACTCATTATATACACCCATCTACTCTATTGATAGAACTACATCCTTGACGCTCTGGATATTACCGGGTATAGTGCCAAGTTTGCTCTTCAACATTTCAAATAGCTTAAGCTCTAATTCCTGTTCTAACTTATCTCTATGTGGATTTCCCATAAACACTGCAAGACTTCGTGCTACCTCAGGTATATATTTGATTATCGTTATAGCTTTTCTTTGCATCTCTTCTTCTTTACGCTTTTGTATGATGTATTTCTTTAATGATCTTGCAGCTTGCCTAATACCATTCTCAATCTCGTTTTCTATAACAGGCACATCAGCTATACTTTCTTTACCAACACCTTTATAGGGAATCTTAGTACCACAGATATGTACTAAGACTGCTAAAGGTGCTGGAAACTGAACACCATAGTAACTCCAGTCAATGTTTTCTGTTACTACTTTCCAAGACACATCGCTTTTCTCATCATATAGTAGTGGTATTTTGTTAGCATATCTTAAGAGTATAGGAGTTTCACTTGGAGGTATTGATCCACCATAAGCAATACCAACTTCAACTATGAGTGCATGACCTTCATAAACAACAGGTTTCCTTGTTACAGCTTCAACAAACTCTGGTTTCAGAATAGCCTTCAGACCGATCTTTATTATCTCTGCGCCAAGTGGTGATAAATGATCAGATCGTGGACTTCTAAACTTATCATAGTTCTTCAAAGCGTTGAATAGCTTCTCTATATCCTGTTGAGACATTGATTTAGGATCCAGCTGTGGATCGATACCAGCATCTTTAAGAAATGCTTCAGCTGTAACTTTTCCAATACCTTGGAATTCATTGACTAAGAATTCAAATAGTGTTTTTGCTAAAGATTCTTTCAACATTATCTTTAGCATTTCAAGGTCTATGCCGTGAGGATGAGGCTTTGTTTCACGTGGTGGTGGAGGTAAAGACGTTGTGACCCTACGATATACATACACATTTCCATCAGGATCCTTAAAGGTTATGTTTGCGTATGGTGTTACTATTGCCGTTCTCCTAATATACTCTAGAATTCTATTGCGAGCTCTACCCCAATCACCTTCAACAGCTACTTTCACTATTGTTCCATGCCAAAAACTTGTTTTTCTCCAAGAAGCTCTATAGAGTACAATAGGCTTGTTTTCTTTGATGTCTATCAGTATTCTAAAAGCGTATATTTTTTGAGAATTGATAGGTGATGTAATAACTTCTACTGGTTCACCTACTGTGATTTGAGAGTATAGTACAACCATTTTAGCACCTAGACCAAAAGTACCACGGGTTTGTCTAAGCACATACTTTGAGCTGAAGAGTACTCTGCCAAAAGCATCAGGAACATACTGTGGAGGTATTCCAATACCATTATCTTTAACTGTAACTCTATAGACATAGTGTTTCTCTTTGTCACGCTCAATACTCACATCAATGTCGGGTAGAATTCCATGAGCATCAGTTGCATCAAGAGCATTCTCAATGAGTTCTCTAACAGTTTGATATAGAGCCCTTGCTGGATTAGAAAAGCCAGCAATCTCTCTATTCCTGTAAAAGAATTCTGCTGGACTAATACTCTTGAACTTCTCTAGCTCCACAGTCCTACTCACTTCTAATTCACCCTATCCTGAAGTAATCTATGTGTCTATACTGGGCTTATATCCTATAAGACACGAAATCATGGATTCACGTATAGATAGCGCTAGCTAGTCACGTAGTTTTTCAGTACATGATCCGTATATAATAGCGTGAGCCAGTATAGGTAGTACAAGTGTTGCATCAGTATAAAGTACAACGTATCTTGCCCTTTCTTTTAGCTTACCCCAACTAATTGCTTCTTTAGGTCTAGCACCACTGAGAGATCCATCCCATTCATTTGCTGTAGTCACGTAAACTGCATAATCAAGACCTTCTCTAAGTTGAGCCCACCAAATAGCGTGATGTTTACTTATGCCTCCACCTATCACTATCGCCCCCAATCTGGATGCAGAGAATACTCTATCAGCAAGTCTCTTCATATCGTTAAACAAATTCAATTCAAATCCTTGAAACTGCGAGTATATAAACAATGCCATACCAAAAGCCCCATCGACTATTCCTGGAACAAAGATCTCTGTATTCGATTCATATGCAGCTCTAAGTATAGAATTCCTATCATCAATGTATCTACCCATGGCCTTCAGTAACTCATAGACACTCCATACCTTTCTTTGAGTC
>CAZUDD010000154.1:0-3838 GCA_964619665.1 uncultured Desulfurococcaceae archaeon
CAGGATGAACAACCTCCTTATCAAGAACAATACCATAAACAAGCATAGTATCCAATAGACTGCCTCCTTTCTTTTTCTCTATCTTGACCATATCTAGTTTTACATCGTATGTACCATCGGGCTTCTTTTCAGCTACTGCAAAAGCGGCATCTATTACCATATCCATGAGTCTGTTTAGGACATCTGGTGTTCCTACATATTTGCTAGCAAGGGTTGTATATAGTACCTTCTTAAGTTCTTCCTTAGCTTTTTGTCTTTCAGTGGGTTTCTCAATATCACCTATTGGTAGTTTTACAGCTACTTCATCAATTATTTCAAGAGCTTTCTGTAGCGCTTTCTTGTATCCTTCGATGATTATTGTTGGATGAATATTCTCATCGAGTAGTCTTTCAGCTTTCTCTAATAGGGCACTTGCTAAGACAACAGCAGAAGTGGTACCATCACCTACTTCGGCATCTACAGCTTTAGCCGTTTCAACTAATAGCTTAGCAGCTGGATGTTGTACCTCCATCTCTTTCACAATTGTAGCTCCATCATTTGTTACTGTGATATCTCCAAAACTATCGACAAGCATTTTATCTAGTCCACGAGGTCCTAGACTAGTCTTTAGGATTTCTCCTAGAACACGTGCTGCTAGTATATTGGCTCTTAGAGCTTCTCTACCATGGGTTCTTGTTGTACCCTCCTTCAGTATTAGTACTGGTATTCCGTATAGCGCCATATACCCAACACCCATGAGGTGATTAGGAGGGGTTCTATATAAACCTTTATGATCATACTGAAGTCTTGGAGCTTTCAAGTACATCAATTAGAGATTTGCATATACTACAGACGCTCTCACTAGCTAACGATAAACAATAGCTACATTGTGTTGAATTCTTCACTATATAGCTTTGTAGTAGTTCAACACTTTTAGTTGAAGCATACATAAGTTCCGGAGATTCAAAGAAAATTCTCTTCGAGAGTTCTAAGGCATAACTTTCCCTCTCATCTATGGGTATGAATCCTATATCATTTTTGATCATGTATTCTTGAAGTATTTTATTATGGTATGTTAGAACAGCAATATCATGAGAAACCACGTAGTAGAATGGTCTGGAAATCCTTATATCCTCATAATAACTCTTCTTTACAGGCATACCCTCACTAAATACTTCATATTTTAACATTATTAATCCGATTATATTCAAGAACGTAAGTTCATCTCTAAAATATGGCTGAACTATAGCTGTGATATGCTCCTTCCTAGCTATTTGAAGTGGTAAAACACTATGGAGCTTAACTAGCTTTAGCCAGCTATTAACGATATTCTTATGCTTAACGGTTATGGATATAATCTTACGTACTTCCAGACTTTGCCTCTTTAAAATTTCCTCTACAGTATTACACAATCCGTTACTATTCACGTCTATACATAGCACATCTATAGATACGTTCAATCCTGATACAGCTTTCAGAAACAACTTTAATGCCGTTATCGACTCTAAAGGCTTATCACTTCTTATTACGTATAACACATTTTCATCTCGCTTAACTATGGGATACACACTCATAGCTTTTCTTATCTGTTTTACGACTGCATTAGCTAGACACTGAACACAGAGTACTTCACCTGATGCAAGTCTACGATAAACAGCATCTCTCTTCTTGCAGTGCTGGCATTTAATCCTCATTAGCTGACCCATTGAGAGTATAACGTGATCACTTTTAAATTGAAACAATACGTATGGGCTGTTTTAAGCTGTGTAGTGCTATAATCATTGGTGGTAGTAGAGGGATGGCACGGCGAAGATCATCTAGTAGAAGATCTTATTCAAGGAGATCGAAATCTAAGACCTCAACAAGTACTACATCACAGACTTCACAGCAACCATCATCTTCAAGCTCTAGATCTTATCGAGCTTCATATTCTAGAAGACGAGTTGTTGATACAGATTACTGGACACAACGTCATATGGATGAACTTATTGAGAGACTTGGTCTTGAATTTCTTGGTCTTTCAAGAGATGAGTACCAGATAATTCTATCTAGAATAGTCGATTTGTTGAGAGGTGAAGCTAGTACAATAAATATGGATACCATTGTAAGGAGATTTCAGAGAAATCTACTACATGTTTACTCCATCATCGCCTCGACTATACTTGAATTAAAAGATAATCTTTCTGATGAGCAGCTAGAATTCGTAATAAACAACATTGGTGATGCTGTTCTTGTCTATGCTCCTCGACTATATAGAGAAGCAATGAATAGAGGCAACACGGATCTTGTTGAGAGATTGCGCATTACATGGAGATCAGCATGGGTCTCGAGAAGGTACCCAGTATTACCTGTTAAATGTCCTCGATGTGGTTTTGACTCATTGATGCCTGACCTAACATGTTTAGTATGTGGCTCTGCTATTAGTGAAAAGGAACTAAAGGAATCTGTAAACTTCAGAGAACTACTAAAGGAGTTTGCACAATATGCTTCTATTGATGAGCTAAAGAAAGCGGTTGAGTATGGTTATGTATATCTTACTAGCTATGGTATCAAAGCACCAGGTAGTCGAAGAGAGTTATTAGATATAGAGGTTGTGTTATCTTATGAAGAAAAAGAGCTATTGAAGAAATACTTAGGGGATAAATTGCAAGGTGGTAATCATGGTCAAGATCATAAGTAACGCAGATGAATTAAAAACATTCCTCTCTAAGGGTATAGCTCTAGTAATATTCACTAATAGAGATTCAGAGTTATGGAATTATACGAAGAGATTACTTGAAAGACTTGAAGAAGTAAATGATGAAATAACTTTTGGTCTTGTAGATGTGAAGGATATGGACATAGGAGAAAATATTCTTAAGGGTTATGAGAAGAACGTTGCAATTAGAAGATGTGTAATTAAGCTCTATTTCCAGGGTAGATGTATACTAGCACAAGAAGGTGTCTTTGGTACTATGGATACAGATCTCTATGTACTACGTAGAAGTATTCGTGAAGTATTAAGACAACGAGGATTCTACATTCATATTTGATATACTTGAAGAATGAGGAGATGTATATTCAGATAGCTAAATATTATTCAAAGCCTTTTGAATCAAGATATGTCGATATAGTGGAAAGCTTTATCAAAGATATACTTAAGCGTAGGGCTCTATGGACAACTATAGTACAGCGTATGTCTGCACCATTAATGATCACAGTTATTGTTGATTTTGATAGCGTTTTGTCTAGGTATGTGCTTGAACTATTAAAATTCCTTTCCTCATGTGCTCCACAATATCAAGGAATACCCAAATTAACTCTAGACATTATCGATGCAAGAAGAGGTTCTATCACCATTAAGAGTCTTGATTTAAGTCTAAATTACACACCTCTTATTATCATAAATAATGTTGTATTTGTCGGTATTCCATTAGGCTATCTATTCTATGTTCTAATTTGCTCAATACTAGCCTTTAGTTCTGGTTGGTTTAGTGATATTTTCAATAAATTGAGCTTAGTGAAGATACCTAGAGATTTAAGGGAAGTTAAACTTTATGTGCTTCCCTTCTGTCCTTACAGTCTCTACATGAGCTTGAACATTATAGCAATAGCATACTTTAGTCATCTATACTATAGAAGACGTACTAAGTTCTACATAGTGAATGTCTTAGAATACAATGATAGGAATCTCAAAGAACTTAACTATGTACCACTCCTAGTAGTAAATGGTAAAGTTATTAACAATATAGTTCCAGATTCTAAGCTTATTTCACAATTTATTGCAGTTTCAAGAAAAATCAGAATTCTCCATACTTAAATTCTTGAGTGTCTCTTCTATCTTCATGTTTAATTTCATCTTGAATTCGTATAGTTGTGG
>CAZUDD010000155.1:0-3834 GCA_964619665.1 uncultured Desulfurococcaceae archaeon
TTGGTAGTGATGGTAGAACAGGCTTTAACCTCTCGAAAATCTCTCTCAAAGCAATGACTTTCTTGACAAGAACTTCCTTCTCAGTCTCTTCCTTTCCATAGATCTTTGTAGATATAGAGATACTCTCTAGAGCTGTTACTGATTGTAGAAGTAGATGACCACAACCACTAACAATTACAAGTAGTAGAATTGCTATCGCTGGTAATCTATATAGTAGAGATCTCATAGTCATTGACTTAACCCCAGAGACAGAGTTATAGGTTTTCAAGGTTATTTAGGAACACTCTGAAACAGTTGTTCCTATTCAAATAATTGCATAGAAACCATCATTACTGAATTGACATTGATTAGCGGTGCTCGGCAGCTCTGTATGTCAATGGAGTATGACTAGATATGCACACCTGCAGAATACATAAAGATTCTCAGGTATAACAGCAGTACAATGGGTTTGATAACATTGTGTCACTTAGAGCTATACCTGTAAACGTATTGCGAAAGAATGTTCTTCTAACTCTAGTACCTCTATCAATTCTTACACCACATGAACAAACTGTTGAGGAACATGTTAGAGAACTTCAAGAAGATATTGCTAAGAGTAGAAGAGTTATCAAGCCTATCATCGTAGATATCAAAACATTTATTATTTTAGATGGCCATCATCGTGTTGAAGCTCTTAAAAGATTAGGCAAAAGATATGTTCCAGCAATACTGATAGACTACGACGATGAATGTATACATGTTTCTAGCTGGCGAAGTAATTGGAGAGTAACTAAAGATCTTGTTAGAGTAGCTGGTCTTTCAGGAAAACTATTACCACCAAAAACAAGTAGACATAGACTGTGCTTTGAAGTACCAGAAATCAATATCAGTATAGATTTGCTATAGGATATTCATTGAATGTTCGAAGTCTAGAACTATCGATAATCAATACATAGAGTTTTGTCTTACTTAATGTAAGACATGTTTTTGGGATATACATGAAGTTAAGGTATGTAGCTATAGCTACAGCTCTTGTATTGATAATAACGATTCTCCTGATAGTGTATCCCATTAGTATACCAGGCATTGTAGGAGTCTACACGTACACGTTTACATCGGTTACTACTGAGACGGCAACCATAGAGAGAACATACTCCTACATAGTTTCCTCGATAACTACAACACCATATACTCAGAAAACATATGTAAATACAACACGAATTCAGTTCAAGGTTTTGAGAGGATCTATTGTTTTTCCAAGTAAATCAGAGATGAGATACTCTATCCTTGTATTTAGTGGTTCATACATACTACTACATCTAGAGATACCTAATGCATGTAGATTCTGGGTCTATGTACTACCACCGGCTGTTCCACCTCAATACTTTGTAAAAGAAGAACACTACTATGTTATTCGTAGAGAATCTGTATGTGCTGTGCTACAGGTTCTAGTTATGGTGCTTAGAGGAAGAGCTTGTAGTAATACCACTATTGATAGAGTTGAGGGTAACATAACTATTCCTTGGAGTTTTCTACCTAAAAACATTACATGTTTCAATCTGTTGATAAACAACGACGTCGTGTATAGATACAAAAGCATTATTGCTATACCTGGTAAAGCTAAGGCAAATCCTTCTCAACCAGTATTTCTCGATAAAAATGTTTTGAGTGTAAGAGTTGAATATGCCTATTACTACAACAACAAGCTTTTGCTAAGACTACGACTAGGTTTTGGAGGTCCAATAGGTGTTCATGTAGCACCTCTAGATGTTATTCCTAGTAATGCTATAGCTCCCTTTGGCTTACCACCCAAAACAATAGCGTATATATTACCTAACAATACTGTTGTCGTTGAATACTACTTCTTAGCACTTAGAGGATACATCATGACCTTAGCGCTTATCACTGGTTATAGAGATGAAGAGATAGAGCTACCCATTGAAAATCCAAAGAATGTTGTTGTCAAAATCTATGTTAATGGTATTCTCGTAGAGAAAGTATATGCAAAACCTCCTACAAGTATAAAGCTTGAACCTCCTGTAACTCCAAGAACTCCAAAAACTTAAGCTTTAAGTATAGTCCATTGATCTAGGGTAAGGATATATTGAACAAGTATCTTGTTGTAACAATATCGATAGTCATAGTACTTACTCTAGCTTTCTTAACCTTATGGATTCCATTTAAAGAGATTATCGTAGGTACTAAACTTAGTACATCACCAAGCTATACAGCTACATAAGTAAATATCTCTAAGAAGGGATTTCTCGTACTTCCATCAATAAACGAGTTGAAGTATAGAGTAGTGTTTATAGAGGGTTCATACATAGCTATGAACATAACTGTTCCAAAAGCTTGTAGAGCTTGGATCTATATATTAAAACCTGTTGTACCACCTAAACACATAGTTAAAATAATGAATATCAGTAGATGTGTAAGGATACCAATTATATTGATAGCTTTAACAAGTAGTCCATGCACTAGCACATCGAAGCCCATAACAACATATAGCTTCACTATACCTTGGAGTCCAATCTTCGAGAATACATCGTGTATAGATATAGTGATAAACAATGAAGTTGTTTACGCATATAAAACACATAGAGATGCATCAAAGACACTCAACGAAACATGGACATACCCATTCATACTAAATCCAGATATACTGAATATCACAATAGAAGAAACATATGTTATGAAGAGAAAGAGCGAAGTCTGCATATACACATACTTAATGTATCCTGGATCCATAGGGATACACATATCCACACTAGATAAAGTACCAGAAGACACATTGACATCCTTTGGTATAGCACCAAAAACTATTGTCTATAGATATCCTAATGGAATTCTAGTTGTAGAATACCACTTCGTTAACACTATAAGGATTCTATACTACATGGCTATTGAAAAGAAAACCAAAATCTATTGCACTAAAGCTGATCTAGATGGGGTGAACACCATAATGATTAAGGTGTTTGTAGATGGAACACTAAAAGGTTTTAAAGAAGTAGAGGTATGGACATGAGTCGTCAGCTACCTGCACCTACAAGAAATAGCACTATTTTCATCTCATTCTCTACATATCTACAATCCTCCTCAATATTATGGATAGCCATATCATCTACCACAACGAGAATATCGGTATCGAGTTCATGACGTAATTCTTCTATATCTCTACCCAGAATGTTCCTTAAGAGATCCTTTAAACAATACTTACCTTTTGTAACCTCTATTGTTCGTTCATTAAAACCAATCTTATTAGCTAATGTTGGTGTCAAAATCTTTATGTATAGTTTAGCCATAGTGTTATCTACCTATGGATTTTAGTGCTACATCGATTGTAAAATCAAGACCTAGCTCTTTCAATTTTTCAGGTTTAGGTATTCCTGTTTTGATGTCCCAATTACGTAGTCTGAAATACTCATCCAACATTTTATCTAGTTCTTCTTTTGTAAGCGTGTATGTCTGTCCATCTCTTGTAGTTATTGGCTCATTCAGTATTCTCCAAGGCAAAGTATCATCTTTTCTAGTCCTACCTTCACGAACTTGAATCATTCTCTCAAGAGTAACAATTCTTTCACCAACTCTAAGCACTTCTTCAGGACTTAGGTTAATACCAGTTGCAGCTCTAAATATCTCAGACATCAAGAATTCATCTACAGCAAATCCAGCTGTAGTTATGAAGGCACAAAATCCAAGAGCTTCTGTGACAGCATACATATCTTCATGCCATACAACGATTTTTGCTCTTTCTTCACTCTTACCAACACCAACAACATCAGCTCTACCAGTAATTCTCTCAATAAGTTTTCTAGCACCTTCAGAGAAACCAAATTCAGCAAAAGTCTCAGTATG
>CAZUDD010000156.1:0-3821 GCA_964619665.1 uncultured Desulfurococcaceae archaeon
CATTGAGATGACTATAATTGATAGAGTTGTTGAAGGACGAAACATATGGTATAAAATAGTAGATCCTGTACTCGAACACGGACTCAAAACCATAAGAAGAACATTCAGTTAAACAGCACAGATACATCAATAGGATCTCCATAGACAGTTTATAACCCTATACACCGATCCTGATAATGGATGAAGAAGCGCTTACCCCTTCTGAACTATGATGAACCGGGATCCGACTACTGACACACCCTATATTCAGCAATAGATTTGTTCATACATTTAACGTATTAATTCGTGAACAACGTGTATTTTGGGTATAGTCCTTGAAAAGAAGATATGTAATTTGTTAGTGGTGCTGTCACTCTTAGTAATTACATCCATACTATTACTACATCATGAACTCCTTATGAAGAGTACAGCTGTTATTCCTAGACCCATTGTTACACACAAGATCTTTTGTTGTCCTGGACCTATAGGTTTTTGGTATTCCAGGAGGCTGGGTCTTAGTAGATAGAGAATACACAATCTCATTGTATGTCTATGACTATCAAAGAGCTCAGGAAATAGATAGATCTATAATGATACGCATAGCTGTCATTAAGAGTACTTCCAAGGGTCCTGAAGTTATAGTAGATCATGTATTCTCTATAGAGGAAGTGCTGAGTACTAGTGCAACTCATCCATATGAATATCGTATAAAGTTTGAGGAACCAAGTGAATACACAATATATGTCTATGCGATGAAGAATGGTGTTGTAGTCGATGCTCTAGTATCCCATGTAAAAGCTATTGAGTTGAAACCTATACAAGCAGTACTGGTAACTGATAGAAAGAGTTATTGTCTCAACGACACAATTATCTATACAATAATTAACAAAGGTGATGAACCTCTCGCAACAGGTAATCCATGTATATCAGCTAGACTATATAGATGGAATGGAACGGCTTGGGAACTAGTAAAACCAAAAGGAAAGATTATGTGTACACTAGAAGGCTATCCCATATATCCTGGAACTGCAAAGTCGTTCAAGATAGATCTCAATAAATGGAGTAAACTATACACAATCCTACCTGGCAAATATAAACTCGTTGTTGAAGTGTATGGTGACGTATCAAAACAACAAAACTTCTTGAAACAGAGATCTTCATAGAGAAATGCTAGACATACACTATACGCCACACTACAGTAGAAGTAGATACTGATTCTCTAACGAGTTCTAGTTGTACTCAAAGTTATCGACATAACTTTTATTATTCGTGGAATTCATATAGGGTGTGGGTTGTTTATGGAGTATGTAGCTATTGTCATGAACGTAGTAGACTATTGATTCCAAATGAAGTTAGGAAAAGAGTTGGTATTAAAGGAATATTTTAATTCGTGTTAGAGAAGATAATGTGATTGAGATTGAGCCTTTGAATCGCTTATTGGATGAAGTCTCTAGAGTATTCGATGCTAAGTTTAGGGATTGGCGTGAAGAGAATCATGAAGCTTCTAAGACTTTGAGATCTTTAGTGAAGTAATTGAGCTTAGAGATCGTAGACACTGTATACCTCATTGCTTTTCTTAGACGTACTGATGCTCTTCAGAGTGAGGCTGTCAAGATCATAGAGAGACTTGGTAAGAATACAAAGGTGTCTCAAGCAGCATTAATAGAGCTAGACCTACTAATGAAGTCTAGAGGTTTCTCTAGCAATGAGAGAATCAAGACCTGGACACTACTAGAAAAGATAATACCTGTAAACGCTATAGAGATGTTAACATCAAAGGATTTCGCTTTAGCAACAATATTAATAGATTTCTACTCTATGGATTACTTTGATGCTTTGATAGACTCTCAATGTATTTTAAGAAAAGCGAAACTATTAACTACAGACAACGATATAATTTCGATTGTCGAGAGTCTACGTATAGAAGAACTTGAAAAAAGACTAAAGTTTCAGACCTTAGAGAATACTGATCTTTAAATAGTCTTGAACTAATAATGATTTTCTTCAACAATATCAAGGATCTTAAGAAATTGGGGTCTAACAAAAAGTAGTCAAAGGTACTTACCTTATATCTTGGGATTCAAGATATCCACTCAATTGCTCTACATATTTGAATCCACTATCAGGAAATATCAATACATAGTTACCTGGCTCTAGTACACCTTCATTTCTTAGCTTATTGAATGCAGCTACAACAGCACCACTACTTAAACCAATTAGAATACCATCTCTTCTAGCAACTGTTAATACACCCTCAATTGCTTCATTCAGTGTTATATCTACAACTCTATCTATTTTCACCATGTGTATCCACTTCATAAATGTCTCTATTCTTCTAATACCAGGTATTCTATGGCCTTGTGCTGACTGTACACAGAAGATCTTTATGTAGTTACCAAATCTATTCTCGAAATAGAATGCTATTGCAGGCATATGACCAGATGTACCGATACCACCAATAATGGCTTTTGGTAATACCCTTAGTTCTCTAAGCTGTAGCTCTAATTCTTTAGCAGTGTACTTGAGATGAACTTCGAAATCAGCATCGTTTACAAATTGATTTAGATGTGTTGCACCATCACTTTTAGCTGCTTTATCAACATCATCTATGTACTCAACAGTTAAATCCTTATCAACTCTAACTACTTCAGCACCAAGTGTTTTTAAAAGTATATCTGAAGCTCTTTGAATACCTCTAGGAAGATATAACCTAGCTTTTTAATCCATGTATAGCAGCTAATGCCATACCAGTATTTGTTGATGTAGCTTCATACAACTTCTCAATCCTTAAACCTCTCTGAATAGCCTTAATGAACATATACCAACTAACTCTATCCTTAATACTATTACTATAAGGATTGAACATTTCTAGTTTAGCCTAAACAACATAGTCATCACTACTTAGACTATACAGTTTAACTAGTGGCGTAGGCTAGTTCCTATACAATAACTCTAAAGTATTATCGAAGACTCTATATCTACTAGGAGCTATATCATCAAAAATCCCAAGACCTCAATAGGAATCCTAATATCGATACTATGATTAGATTCTTCGAGAATAGGTATTAGTTTAACTCCAAGAAGTTTTAGAGCTTGACAAAGCAATAGCTCCTCAACAGATTTTGGTAGTGTATGGATAGCTCTATCGATGTACCCTTTCCTAAGAATATCACCAGCGACTTGAAGTATATCATCGAATTCCAGAGTATCTTCACATTTAACTCTATCAATCTGTAAAAGCCTAATCATTCCATACACCTGTATGTTTAGTATACATGGATTCACTATGACACTTTGATCTATATAAGATAAGCTATAAAGCTAGAACTACATTCGATTATATCTATAGAGTTTGTTGTTTTACAGAGTGTGTTTGCATATGTCAGAGTTGTTGGCTGTATATGGAACTCTAAGAAGGGGTTTTCATGGCCATGACATACTGAAGAATGCTAGATTTGTTTGGAGTGGCTATACCTATCTTCCCTATATACTCGTTGTTAAGGATTGTATACCCTATCTCATACCAATGGATATGGGTATTCCTAACCGTGTATTTTTAGAGGTATATGAAGTTGATAAAGAGATCTTGAAGATCATCGATGATTATGAGGATGTATCTGAAATCTATATACGCGTGAAGATATATATTCATCCAATAGGTTTTGCTTGGCTTTATATCTCTAGAGCTAATGTTCAGGGAGATATAGTTGAGGAAGGAGATTATCTCGAGTATATATGTAGAAAGGAACAGTGTAGATATGTATTAAAGGATATACATCTATGCTATTCATACCATTCATAGAGTAGAACTATACACTACAATCTATTCCTCTATATAGGTA
>CAZUDD010000157.1:0-2996 GCA_964619665.1 uncultured Desulfurococcaceae archaeon
GTATACATAGACAGAATAGTGGTATTGGATTTCTCTTCGAATTCCCTAAGTATTGATAGCCATGCATTGTGGTATTCACTCAATACAACTGTATATAGTGTTTCATTAGTGTTGTTGAGTATTAGTTCATACGTTATGTTCGAGAGTATATAGTCGTTGATTAAGCTTGTATTACCGTTAAATCTAGAGTAGAGAATTCTGAATACTATTTCTATGAAATCCCTGTTAACAGTGCCATAACTACTGAGATTTGTATAGTTTATAACAGTCTCAATATCTTCTTCGTCAAGATGTCCTTCTCTAAATGCATCTGTAGTATTTAAGTAATAGAATGTTCTCGATATATCGAAATATGTTTTAGTGTATATCAACGATGTATTGTATAGATATGTGTTAAGGTCTATGAGGAGAACTCTTATTTTGGGTATCGATTTGTTTATCTCGATAATACCCTTATTGAATTCAACATATTCTCTATCTAATCTCGATAAAGTATCGCTAATATTGAATAGTAGGCTATGTAGTAGTATGATCTGGTCTATTTGATTTCTGTACATAGAGCTTATATTTATAATTGCATATCTCAACATGTGTGTAGCTCTATATAGGAGATACGTCATGTTTAGATATTCTTCGTATCCATAGAGTATGTTTATCGATAGATCTCTCAATAGTTTCGATGTGTTGATAAGCATATAGGTTATGTTATGAGCTATAACATGACTTTCATTCTCTATATTTTCAACTATATCGAAGTAGCTAGTAACATTAGAAGCATAGACGTTTAGAACTTTATCTTTGAATTCTTGGTATAGTTCTTCAGTCTCGTTATCAATACTTATATTTGTGATTATCAATGCGTATGCTCTAGCTCTAAGTGCTGTAAACCCAAATTCTCTTTCTAGAATTTTATCAGCACGAATACTCTCAGTGTTTTCAGGTAGAAATTCTGTTTCTCTATACTTCAACATCTTGTCTAACTCCATAGAGAGTGGAGCTGCTAATACTATTACTAAGATCCATAGAGCTATAACAGTCTTAGGATGTTTAACTATGCCTTCAGCTAGTCCCATTGAAAACACCTAAACATCAATATATGCTCAGCCTGGATATATTCAGGGTGTATAAAATTCTTGGCTATACTATATAGAATAGAGTATTGCTGCTCTATCGTTATGTAGTTCTATAGCTATAGCTGACACTCTTCGCAATAACTGCTGTAGTAATGCTGCATCTCTACCTCGAATACCAAGACCTTGAACAAGTATATAGTGTACAGTGTCTGTAGCTGCTATCTCGCTCCCAATATCAAGTAGATTAGATCCATATACTCTTCCATCACTACATAGAACAACATTTGAAAACCGTAGTTTAAATTGTTGTGCTAAAACTCTAGAGATCAATACTATCTGTCTAGGGCTACAGGGTATTTGAAAGAATGTTTGTAGTTCTTGAGCTTGATCTTGGATGGCTAAAACTCTCGATATTAGTTGTGTATAGCTAACTCTAACGAATTTTATCTTCATAGTTATCCACATAGAATACACATAGTCTTGAACTCAATACTTTTTATTCCGAATAGTATACACAGTGAAACGGCCTCCCGTGGGAGCTCCGTGACAGGGGCGTAATGCCCTTCGGATGATCGGAGCGGGGACGTATTCACCGCGCGATACATACTTCTCCCTTCATCAAACCCTTGTAGACGTGATGATATCTCCACCGCAATGATATGGTGATTGAAACCTGCGCGTCTGAACCTGTTGTCTAGTCTATGTAGTTCTTTATGAATGGTGATAACGAGATTCTATTGAGTGTTATCTCTACACGTTCTGGTGCTTTACTACATACATAGCTATAGACACCTATATTCTCTATATTGATACTTCCTCTGCTCTTATCTCTACACGTAATAGCTATGGTTGCTATTCTTTGGAATAGAAGCTCAACAAGGTTTAGATATACATTGATATTGTATTCACCGCGCAATCTAGCTTTCACGATTATATTGTGTATATCGGGTATGTCAAGGGATAGGTATCTCCATGGATAGACTAGGAATGCAGCTACTATCGCTATAACTATGCTTAGAACTGCTAATGCTATAAGTGATGGAATCAATATGGAGAAAACATTAGTTAGAATCAACGTTATTAAGCTTACTACTAATGCTGAATAGATAGTTCTTCTACCTTTAGAACCCCCAACAATACTAGCTATAGTCAATACAAGGAATTTTTCTGCAAGCTCTCTATAATTACTAAGTCTTCTAGTCATATAGTAACAAAGTCTTAGTCTACCTCCAAATCCATAGACATTACTATCTTCCCTAGGTTCATTCCAACGAATCTTAATCTCTAGTGATCTATGCTTTGAAACAGATTTTAGAATCCATCTAAGATTCCTTACAAGCCATTTATCCACAGTATTTTTCTCCAAGTCCATATCCTCTAGTAGTTCTGCCTCCAACAAAATGGTCTTTATTTACTAGCTTAAGAAGCTATACAGAATAGGTTTAACATAGTCTTAGTGGAGTCCACACAACTTATTGGTGTTGATAGTGTTAAAGAGTAAAGCTAGATGTGGTGAAGGTAGAGAAGTAGATGTTATTGAGATAGATGTTGATGGAGAAAAACTGTATCTATGTCCCGTATGTGGTCTTATCTATATGTTTAGATCTCTAGCTAGACAGTGTATGGAAGTTCACGAGAAGTTTAAGTCTAGTCCAACTCTAAATAGATTGGCATGCGGATTCTCTATAGTTAGAAGTGTTGAGGATAGGAAAGCAGTACTAGAGGTATTCATTGTTAAGGATTCTGGTAAAACAGTTTCTAAGAGTATAGAGATAGAGTTGTTTAGAGTAGGTCCTGTAACACTCAACTATATATTCAATAATAAATTCTTTAATCAATTAGAATCTGAGTATGTGTTTGGTCTAAACATTGTTAAGAAGTATAGATGTATAGTTGACTAGATGTGATGTCTATGAATAGAAG
>CAZUDD010000157.1:3006-3794 GCA_964619665.1 uncultured Desulfurococcaceae archaeon
ATAGTGAATAGATATCGTAAAGAGTCTGCTGTGATTACCATAGCTTTGATTTGTATGGCTATAAGCTTTGTTTTGTATGGTCGTAACGCACTCTTCATAATGGCTATGACATTTCTACCTGGATTTGAGGGTAGATATGCTGTTATAGTAGGCTCTAAAATTATTGGTTTACCACAATCAATAGCTATATCCACTGTATCCACGATAGTCTTAGCACTCCTACTATCCTATACTATGCCGTATATAGATGTAGTGTTAAAGAGGTTCTCAACATCAAGAATACATTTACTGAATTTTATTGGCAGGGAATACCTTAAGTATATATCTAAGGCTAGGAATAGAGCTAGACCATATGTAGAGAAGTATGGTCTACCTGGTCTTACAATCTTTGTTGCAATTCCATTACCAACAACAGGTGTTTGGACTGGTGCTATAGTTGGTTATCTTCTTGGTATGAAGAGATCGAGCATGTGTATAGCTCTAATCCTAGGAGGTATACTGTCAATTCTCATAACATCGACTATAGCATTCATTATCATATAGTCAGTCAGCAGCCCTAATCATCACCTAGTCAGACCCGCGGTTTCTCATCAACACTAGGAGTTTCCTATATCTGTATACCCTATATAGAGTTATCGTAGTCTATGTAAACTCTATTAAATGATTATCTCTTCAAGATCTATATCCTAAAATAGATCTATCTTTGTTTAACTATAGATACAGAATCTCTGTAGGCAATACATAGACTAGATCAAGGTTATGGCCTTGGAATGGTATCTATATAGAGG
>CAZUDD010000158.1:0-3771 GCA_964619665.1 uncultured Desulfurococcaceae archaeon
ATATATCTCAGAGGATAACATTATAAAGAATAGACTTTCTGAAATAATTAAGTATCTCAACTGTATCGAAATAGATACGGGCTAGTTTAGAAGTATATGGGAATCTCTAGACCGTTGTATCTACGGGTAGCACTCAGATGGTACATAAAACTATAGCTTCTGGACTATACATTGTTTGTGATAGCGAGTTTATGGGAACAGAATGTGGTTCAGTCTTTCTATATAGACTTAGTGATAATGAATATGCTCTAATTGGTTGTGGTATTGAAACCTCCATAGATATAATATTGAGAAACATACTTGAACTAGGTGTATCACTGAAAGATATAAGGTATGTCGTTGTACCGTATCCTCTACACTATGTAGTACGTGGATGTAATTCTCTACTCTCTATATCACCTCGTATACTATCTGTTGCTCATAGAAACTATGCTAGGTATCTTAGACAAGGTATAGATCCCTACACTAATAAAAGCTATACGCCATTCAGAATATCTATTGAAGTACAGAACAAGGTATTCAATGGTATAGAGTTTCTATTCTATGAAAATACCTATGTCGGTGTTCTACTACAGAGACTAGGGATATTGATCGCATCTTTTCACGTACTATCACTAGAGAGAATAGGTTTAGACAATATCTTCAAGACTAGGTCTATAAATAGAGTTTGTATTGTTGAATCGAGTCTATGCTATAGAGTTTCTTATTGAGGTAGACTCTAAGATCTTTTAGCTATAGAAAAACATAAGAAGTCACTTTTGGTGGAAAGAGTTTGATTCATGTTGGTTGTTGTGGTTTTCCAGTATCTAGACAAAAATACTTCAGTGTTTTCAATACAGTTGAACTTCAAAATACTTTCTATGAATTGCCTACAGAAAGTGAAGCACAGAATCTAAGAAATTCTATTCCTGAAAATGCCATTGTACATATGAAGGCATGGCAAGCTATAACACATCCGCATACAAGTCCTACATGGAGAAGAATGAAGAGAAAGCCTAGTGGTAATCTTGAAAACTATGGATTTCTAAAACCAACAAAAGAAAATTTTGAAGCTTGGGATCGTATAGCTAGAATCGCTAAGATATTAAATGTCAGGGTTATTGTAATTCAAACACCTCCAAGTTTCACATATAGTGAAGATAACTTAAGAAATGTAAAGGAGTTCTTCTCATCGATATCAGGAGATAACTTTGTAATTGGTTGGGAACCTAGAGGTGACTGGAACAAACATATAGATGTAATTCAGAGATTAGTTCAGGATCTAGATATAGTCCATATAGTGGATATACTAAAGGTTAGACCCATAGGTATTGAACACAAGGGTATCCTCTATACACGTCTTCATGGTCTTGGAGCTGAGGTTAACTATAGATACAGATATTCAGATGAAGATCTTGAGCTATTGATGAAGATAATATCTGAGTATGTGGGTAAAGTTCAAGAGATATACGTGTTATTCAATAATGTATACATGTTCAGCGATGCATTGAGATTCAAAGAATTACTGCATAGACATGGCTTCAAGGTTTTGTAGGGTGTTTACGATGACTATGTATTGGTCAAGATGTTTTGTATGTGGTAAATATCTACCAACAAAGAAGTGCAGTGTTTTCAGTGAAGTCTGTGAATTTTGTTGTATGATATGTCCTCTACGTGTACAGGGTAAGTGTAGAAAACCTGTATGGTGATGTAGTCTACAGTGCTAAGCTCTAGGTGCAATCCACATAACTATTCTTCCACCACCAATATCGAGTTCTGCTCTCAATGGTTTGTCTGAGCCAAAGGCTATTGCCACTTCATCTGCGAGATCGAGAACTTTAGCTAATGCCTTAAGATGGTCTATACCATATCTTACAGTTACTGCGCTAACCGTTGATTCTAGGTATGTCAATGGTTTGAACTGTCTAAGCTCCGTTCTATATTCACTCAATTCACCATGTGCAAGAACTCTAATTCCACTAATCTCTGATGTATATTGAAGTGTTAATTCATCTCCAATAACAGCAGCATCCTTGATTATAGCCGCTAACTCGTCACTGGGAAGTCTAGCTGCGACTTCGAGTTCAACCTCTAATTCACCTAGTCTCTGATAACCTACTTCACGTAGAGCTATTGTGTATTCTCTCTCGATATTTGTTCTAACATTGAATACCTTAACTTTGAGTTCACGGCTTCCTGCGCCGTACTCAAAGCTTATCTTATCACGTTTTGTAGCTCTCTTAAATGCTCGTGAAAAGTCATCTCGTTCAGCAACAATACTAGTTTCTTCTGTCACCATGTAGTCTTCAAATGATGTTGCAGGTAGCTCTACATATAGCATAACTGATTTATCTGGGCTTAAACCCTCAATAACGAACTTATCTTGAGTAAAGATTATCGGTATCTCATCTAGAATCGCTGAACTAGCCTGTGCTATCTTTTTGAATGTAGCACCAATAGGATAAACAGCCTTTACACTCATTTCTACACCCTCTACACTATACTTTAGTGAGGGCTATAAAGAGAGTAACCCGGTTATTGAATAGGGGTTGTAATTATGAAGGCAAAGATAAGTCAGATGATAGGTCAATACATCTCTGTGACCATAGATGCTGATGGCGCACTCAAACTCCTAGAACTACTTAGAGAGAAGCTGAACAAGGGTGGAGAAGATCTAGAAGATGCCAAGAGGATGATAAAGAATTTTGATGCTTTCTACGACTTTATGAGAAAGAAGTTTAAGGAGTATCTAACACCGAAAAAGAATGTATCTGATCTAATAAAGGGTACGGTGTTAGTCGATAAGATAAAGCTCATTAAGGAAGGAGATCAGAAGCTCGTTACAATAGTTTTTGATAGAAATATACCACGTGAACCAGTAGAAGAGGCTCTAAGAGAACTAGGTTATGAAATTGCGTATGAATAGCTACGAACCTTTTCTTCTCCTTCTTCTTCTAGGTTGTTCTACAGGAATAGCGTACGACGCATTTATCTCATTGATGATCTTTACAGCTTGATCTACAGGTATTTCACCTCGTGATGCCTTCTCTAATACCTCAGCTTTACGTATAGTTATATCGATATCATTAATGCTTAGCTCCTTTACTTCAATAACTTCTTCAGCAAAGTACTCTTCTCCACTTTCTACTGTAGTTGATGATTCTTCAGAAGTCTCTACTTCAACACTACTTTCTTCCTCTGATTCAGATAAGTACATTAGCTACACCTTACCACTTTATCATACATCGGTTTATAAACATTTGATAACATAATCGAAGTCTGTCTTAACATACCTTACCTGCTACTGGATTCCTTCTTTGCAAAGAATAATAGCTCCGTAGTCCTTGTATATGCTCTACATAGAGGCATTAGCATCAGCATCACTATTCCATACATTGGCATAGCGAGAATTGTAAGCATAACATAGTTGAAAGTACACTTAAACAGTGTTATTTCGTTGAGAACAAGCATAAACAAAGTTATGAGGTTTATCAGCAATATTAGAACCACGTTGGTCTCTATCTCTATACCCATGAATGCTTTGGGTATGTATAGACCAAGAAGTGTTATACACGTAGTCAATGTGTAGAACGCTATGAGTCTAATGATGTAGTATAGTAAGTTTCGTGAGTTCTTAGCAATGACGTCTATACTACATAGACAACCTCTATTTACTAATTCAGTAAAACCTCTACATCTTAACAATGGTTTACCCCCAAGAAATCTGGTGAATACAACTCCAAGAGATACTATGGACATAGTTATGAGCATTTTAATGAAGTCTCCATACAT
>CAZUDD010000159.1:0-3711 GCA_964619665.1 uncultured Desulfurococcaceae archaeon
ATTCTATGGTGTGAGTATCTATGTAGGAAGTAGAACTCCTCTAAGAGTATACGCAGAATTTACTGTGTCAGAGATTATCGAAGGTATAACCACTATAATTACATCATTAGCAGGTGCAACACTTAGTTACATAATCGATTTCCTAGGTGCTGTAGTTCTAACCATGTATCTCTTTATACAGCTATACAGAAATACAAAGTCTGTAATTGTGTTGATTAGTGATGTAAGCGATCCCGATATAAAGCAGCTAGTGTTAGAAATTATAGAATCGAAAGGATTGAAATGTGTTTCTATAAGGATTAGAAAAGTATTTTCAGGCTATTACCAAGGTGATGCCATTGTAGAACCTAGAGATCGATCCATTGTTGATAGCGGAGATATCTATGGGATTATCTATGAGATTAAAAGGGAGCTTCTAAAAAGAGGAATTGATATGGTTATTGAGGTTAAGATGTCTTAGGCTCTTTTCTTCATCAGCATAACGCCAGCTACAACAGCTATCACTACAGCTATAGCAATACCTATCCATAGCACCATTGGAGGTCCAGGTGGTGGAGTTGTAGTTGGTGTTGTAGTGGGGGTTGTTATTGTTGTAGTTGTTGGAGTAGTTGTTGGTGTTGGAGTCGGTGTTGTTGTAGGCGTTGTAGTAGGTGTTGTGGTGGGTGTAATTGTAGGAGTTGGTGTAGGAGTTGGAGTTACTGTTGTCACTAATACAAATTCAATTATTGTTGGTCCAGGTATCGTCAGTACTAATGTATTGTCAATAACTCTACTATCTGTAGCATTTTCAGCTCCAGATAACAACATTACATTTTGTGGTACATAGAGATCAACAGTTGTACCATTAACAATCTCGAATTTTAGTGTTCCTTCTGGTGTTAATGACGTATTCACAACATAGCTAATGATACACTTTCCACTTGTATTCGCATATACAGTCAGTATCCCATCTACGTATACCCATTCAGCTGGAGTACCATCAACACTAACTGTGATAGTTTCCTCAATTGGTTTTGTTGGTAAGAGAATATCTGTAACACCAGCACTAATATTCAACTCTATCTCAGTTTCAACGATAACTCTACCCTCAATAGCCTCGATATAAACCTTAGCACTATACGTGGTTATCTCTGCATGTGTTACGTGGTGCACTGCAGGTACCATAACTATGGATAACAATAGAGCTAGACAAAGTATCTTAAAAGCACTGTAGTACCTCATACTACCAACCAAAGGGTGCACTGTGAAAAAAAGGTGTAACTCACAAAAAAAGTTTGTTAAAAAATGATGTCTAATGATGTCTTAAGCTATTGGCATTGGTGTAGGTACAACAGGTTCCTGCTCTCGTAATGGTGATCCTATAGCTTCTTCGACTTCTTCTAGTAGTTGTAGCAATTCACTGTATAGACCCTGTAATTCAATGTATGCCATCATTGCATCGAATAGCTTTAGCTTCTTGATATCTTCGAATATCATCTCTAAGGTCTTGTTAACTCTCTCTAGTATAGAGTTGAGCTGTTGTTCAAATCTATGTCTTGCTTCATCTGATGGTATTGATTCAAGTAGATCTCTTATCTCTTCAACAACTATTGTTATGTTTATGTATAGACTGAACGTTGAATTGACGATCTCTAGAGAGCTATTCACAGTTATTATAGCTGTTGATAACTTAACGCAGATCTCAGTAACAAGACGAGTAGCTTTGAATAGCTCTTCTTTCTCTATCAATTCAATAACTTTCGCTTTTAGTTCATCTAGTTTCTCTTCAACTTCATCTAGTTTTGATGAAAGTTCTTCAAGAGCTTCAATAGCTTTTTCTAGTGATAAGTTTGTAGCTACGTTCAGATACTCTTCAATTCTTTGTTTAAGTGCTGTTATGTTTGCTTTTAACTCTTCAATATCTTCAATTAGGTTCTTCTTTATTATCTCTAGAGCTTGAGTTATCGTTTCGTTTACTAGTCTCTCAATTTTTTCAGCTATCATCTTAGCCTTGGTTATGTTCTTTTCTTCTATTAATGTCCTTCTGAGCTCTTCATATAGCTTAGATAAGTTCTCTGCAGTACTTCTCAACTTTTCAACAAGATCTAGTTTTCCTAGTAGTATAGCGATTTTACCAATCTCCTCTAGTTTTCTAACCCATTCACGTGCTTTCTCCATGAGTTCCTCTAGATCAAAACCAACAGCTTCACTTACAACAGCTATTATACCTCTAAGCAATTCTTCTACTTCTTTTAAGATCTCTTTTGCTTCTTCTAGCTTCTCCTCAACTTTATCATACTCATCAGCAAACCAAGCTGAAGTTGCTTCTTCGATAAGCTCATGTGCTTTTGCTAATAACTCTTTAATTTTTGCAATTTCATCACTTAGATTTAGTTCTTCAGATAGATTTTCTAGTGTTGGTAGTAATTCATAGAATGTTGAGTTAAGCTTTTCAAACTTCTCTCTGGTACTCTCAATCTCCATCCATAGAACCATCGATTTTCCAAGTGCTTGTTCCGCGATTATCATTAATTCAACTCTCAATATAATGACTTCAGTTCTCAACTCCATTAACTTCTTGAATGCGTCTAGTAGACCTATACTTCCATTTACAATCAGTTCTCTCAAAGACATGAGCTCATCATGGATTTCTAGCAGTCTCTTTGTTATGTTCTCTACATATGGTATGTACTCAGTTTCATTCCTAAGTTCGAGAGCAGTTTCGACACTATCTGCTATCTCTACCAGTCTCTCAACCTGGGATATCAATGCATCTATTGCTGCTAGAATACCATGGTAAGCTCTCTTCATGAAGAATTTCTTGACTTCTTCTTTTGGTAGTTTCTTAAGATCTTTAATTCTAACACCCTTAACTTCTAAGAATACTTTAATGCTCCTGAATACTTCTTTAGCTGCTTCAATTCTAATTTTAGCTTTCTTGACAGCTTCGATAGCTTTAGGTGAGGCATTGACTTTCTCTAACAATTCGGCTACTCTCTCCAATACCTTAACAGCTTTTTCACTGACATTGATACATATACTGATGCTAATGACATCACCTTCTTCAGCAGCTTTAAAGAACTTCTCAAGATCTTTAGCTATCCTCTCAGCAAATCTTGAAGCAATCCTCTCTCTAACCTTCCTACGAATCTTCTTAACTATACTCTTTAACTCTTCTAATGTCTTTACCTTCTCAATTTCGGTTATATTGATTGTTATATTTAATTTAACTGCTAGTACCCTTAACTTCTCTATAATAACCTTCTTAACAGTCTCTACATAGACACTAACATTGATTGCCACAAATCCTGGTGTTGTTTTTACTCGAACTCTAATCTCCCTTAGTAGAGATATACATGTATCTATTAAATGACGTAGCTCTGTTGCGCTCATAGCCTTTATCTGATCTTCTGTTAAGTTCAATATCTCCTCTATCTTTGTTCTAAGTTCTTTTGGTAGTGATGGTAGAACAGGCTTTAACCTCTCGAAAATCTCTCTCAAAGCAATAGCCTTTCTAACTAAAACCTCTTTCTCTTCTTCAAATGCTGTTCTCTTTATAGGTATCGATACTGTTTTTAGCGCTGATACACTCTCCAACAAGAGACCACTACAACTACTCACAATGACTATCAATAGCAATGCTGCAGCTACTAGCTTTGGAACTAAAGACCTCATAACTTGAACCCCACACCCACTCTATGTAGGTTTTCTATGGAGCTACTTATTTAGGGA